>DASSLH010000607.1:0-5053 GCA_035689625.1 Candidatus Methylomirabilota bacterium
GCCCCAGAAGCGCGGGGCCGCCAGCACCTGGGCCGTCGAGTACTCGCGGCCGGGGCGGGCGACACCGCCCAGCGCGGCGGCGCCGACCTCGCCGGGCTGCTCGCGGATCAGCAGAGCCACCGGCACCACCGTCAGCCAGGCAAGATCGCCCAGCACCAGCAGCGCCGTCCGCCAGTCCCAGGCGCTGGTGAGCGCGCGGGCCAGCGGCGCGATGGCCAGGATCCCGACGCCGATGCCCGAGGAGACCAGCGCCACCGCCAGGCCGCGGCGGGCGGTGAACCACCGGGTCGCGGTGGCGGTCAGCGGCGCGTAGAAGGCGCCCACCGCGAAGCCGACCAGGAAGCCGAAGCTGGCGTCGAGCTGCCAGACGGCCCGCGCCTGGCTCGCCAGGACGAGGCCGAGGCCCAGCAGCAGCCCGCCGGCGACGGCCACGCCGCGGGTGCCGAGCCGGTCGGACAGCGCGCCCCAGACGAAGGAGCCCAGCCCCATCGCGATCCAGTTCAGCAGCGCCACCGTCGAGATGGCGCCCCGGCTCCAGCCCATCGTGTCGGCCATCGGCTTGAGGAAGACGCCGAGCGAGAACAGCGCGCCCATGCCGACGCAGACGATGGCGGCCGAGGCGGCGACGACGATCCAGCCGTAGAAGAGTCGGTTCGATGCCACGGGGGAATTACGATAGCATGCTGGCGCCATGTGGCAGCTGTTCTGGCCGGGCGTGACGTTCGTGGCCGTCACCATCAGCGCGCTGCTCTTCCGCGCCGCGCTGGTGCGGGCGCTGCGCCAGTGGCTGGGCCCCACCAACGCGCTGCACGTGCTGCTGCATGCCGTGCGCTTCCCCTCGATCCTCTGGTGCGTCGTCGTCGGCCTGTTCGTGGCGATCCAGACGATCGAGCCCGGCTTGCTGCCGCGGCGCATGGCCAACCAGCTGAACCTCGTGCTGGAGGCGGCGGTGATCCTCTCGGCCACCTTCACGGTGGCCGGCGTGCTCGGCACGCTGGTCGCCGCCGCCGGCGAGCGGCGCGCCCTGGCCGGCGGGGTCACCGGCCTGGCGCGGGCGGCGGTCCGCGTCGTCGTGCTCGTCATCGGCGGGCTGATCCTGCTCGACGCCCTCGGCGTGCGGATCACGCCGCTGCTCACCGCGCTGGGCGTCGGCGGCCTCGCGGTGGCGCTGGCGCTGCAGGACACGCTCTCGAACCTCTTTGCCGGCGTGCACCTGCTGGCGGATCGCCCGATCCGCGTCGGCGACTACGTGAAGATCGCCGACACGATCGAGGGCCACGTCGTGGACGTGGGCTGGCGCTCCACGCGCGTGCGGATGCTGCAGAACAACGTGGTGATCGTGCCGAACAAGCGGGTGGCCGAGTCGGTGATCGTCAACTACGACATGCCGGAGTCGCGCATGGCGATCCAGTTGCCGGTGAGCGTCGCCTGCGACAGCGACCCCGATCGCGTGGAATCACTGCTGCTCGACGAGGCGCGCCGGGCGATGGGCGAGGTGCCGGGCCTGCTGGCCGAGCCGGCGCCGGTGGCGCGCTTCGCCCCGGGCTTCGGCGTCTCCTCGCTGGACTTCACGCTCAGCTGCCACGTCACGGGCTTCGTCCAGCAGTACGCCGTGCTGCACGAGCTGCGCAAGCGTGTCCTGCGTCGCCTTCGCGCCGAGGGCATCGAGATCCCGTACCCGACCCGCACGGTCGAGTTGCGCAGCAAGTCGAGCGCGTGATCGAGGGGCGCCACGGCTTCGCCGGGGCGCCCCGAGCGATCCGGGGGGATTGGGGGGCCCTTCGAGGCCCCCCATCTCGCTCAAGACTGCGGCTTGGCGCCGTGGCCGCGGTGACCGTGATGGCCGCGAGGATGGTCCATCATCGCGAGGTACGCCGCACGCTGGTCGGGCGTGAGGACGGAGCCGATCTCCTTCAGGCCGTTGACGCGCGCCTGCAGCGACTGGCTCGTCAGGGTCTGGATCTCCGTCTGCTTGGCCTGCAGCGTGGCGTCGTCGGCGCCGTTGAGCGCCAGCTTGCGCAGGTCGCTCTGGGCCTGGTGCAGCGCCTGCCAGTTCTGACGCTGGGCGGCGAAGTCGCGCGTGCGGATGTCGCGCAGCTTCGTGACCTGGTCGTCGGTCAGGCCGAGCTTCTGCTGCAGCCGGCTCTCGAAGCGCTGCTGATGCTGGTTGGGCGTCGCCGGCGCGTCGGCCGCGTAGGCGGCCACGCCGGCCAGCAGCGTGGCGGCCAGCGCCAGCGCCGCGGTGCGGAATGAGAACGTTCTCATCGAGCGCTACCTCCATCTGAGCCCGGCTCGGTTCGCCGGCTCGCAGGGTAGGACGCGCCCCGGGGCCGACTTATTTACGAACGACCAGTCGCGGCCGCTCCCGCACCGCGGCCAGCACGCCGAGCCCGACCACCATCGTGGCCGCCAGCGCCAGCCAGGGCCCGCGATAGCCGGCGGAGGACTGCACGAGCCAGCCGAAGATCGGCGGCCCCAGCATGACGCCCGCCGAGGAGACCGCCAGCCCGAGGCCGACCGCGGTGGCCGCCGCGCCCGGCCCGGCCAGCTCCGCCATCAGCGTGTGCTGCACGCCGTTCCAGCCGATGCCGGCCACGCCGAACACCAGCGTCAGCGCCGCCAGCGACGCGCCGCTCACGCCGGGGCCGGTGAACGCGATCGCCACCGAGCAGAGCGCGGAGGTGCAGCCGGCGATCGCCAGCGGGGTGCGCCGGCGGCCGCCGAAGGCGCGATCGGACAGCAGGCCGAAGGCGACACGCCCCAGCACGCCGCCGCCCTGCGCGAGTGCCAGGTACCGGCTGGCGGCCAGCAGCGACAGGCCCACGACGCCCTGCAGGTAGAGCACGAGGAACGCCATCCAGACGGTCTGCATCGCCGCGAAGATCCCCGTCGAGAGCGCCACCAGCCAGAGGTCGCGCGTGAGCAGCACGGACACGATCGGCCCCCGCGCCCCGGGGGCGCGCGGCGGCGCCGGCTCGGCGGGCGGGTCGCGGTAGACGATGGCGCAGGCGATCGCGCAGGCGACGATGAGCAGCGCGCTGGCGGCGACGGCGTGACGCCAGCCGATGACGAGCGCCAGCGCCGGCACGCTGGCGGCGCCCACCATGCCGCCGAACGGCAGCCCGACCTGCTTGAGGCCGACGACGGTCGCCCGCTGGCGCACCGGGAACCACGACATCGCCGCCGTCGTGGACGCGGGGTTGAGCGTGCCGTAGCCGACGCCGGCCACCATCATCAGCGCGATGAAGGCCGGGTAGGTCTGCGCCGTGCTCGCCGCCAGCAGGCCGGCCGCGATCAGCGCCTGGCCGAGCACCAGCGTCTTCGCCGTGCCCCAGCGATCGGCCAGCACGCCGGCGAACAGCGACATCGCCACGGGGCCCACGTAGTAGGCGGACAGGAAGGAGCCGGCCTGGGTCAGCGTGAGGCCGAGGTCGGCGCGGATCAGCGAGGCGATGGCCGGCATGCCGAGCGGCCCGATGTTGGCCACGGTCTGGGCCAGCACGATCAGGCCGAGGATGACCCAGCGCATTCAGGCGCGTCGGGCGAGCGCCGCCGCGGCGGCGCGGAGATCCTCCTCGGTGTCGACACCGACGGTCGCCTCGGTCGTCTGCACGACGGTGATCGGCACGCCGTTCTCGAGAAAGCGCAGCTGCTCGAGCCCCTCGGCCTGCTCCAGCGTCGAGGGCGGCAGCGCGTGGAAGCGGTCGAGCGCGGCCTTGCGGTAGGCGTAGAGGCCGATGTGCTTGTAGCGCGTCACGCCGCGCCGGTCGCGATCGAACGGGATGCCGTGCTTGGAGAAGTAGAGCGCGCGCCCGCCGGCCCCGAACACGACCTTGTTGACGGTCGGGCTCAGCACCTCCTCGGCGCTGGCGACGATGCAGAGCGTGCTCACCTGCGTGCCGGGATCGTGGAAGGGCTCGACCAGCTTCGTGACGTGGCTCGGGCTGATGAGCGGCTCGTCGCCCTGGATGTTGACGTACACGTCGGCCGGCCGCGACTGGGCGACCTCCCAGACGCGGTCGGTGCCCGACGGATGGTCCGCGGCGGTCATCATCGCGGGAATGCCGAGGCCGCGACAGGCCTGCAGCACCTCCTCGCTGTCGGTGGCCACCAGCAGGTCGCTGAGGTCGGGCGCCCGGCGGGCGTGCTCGTAGACCCAGGCGATCATCGGCTTGCCGGCGATGTCACGCAGCACCTTGCGCGGCAGCCGCGTGGACGCCAGCCGCGCGGGAATGACGCCGAGGACGTTCATCAGGGAAACGCGCGCAAGGTGCGGAGCAGCGCGGCCTGGTCGGCGCCGGGCGGCGCGAACGGCACGATCACCGGCTGGGTCAGGCCGGCCCGCGCGAACTCGGCGATGCGGGCGCGGCAGGACGCTTCGTCACCGACGACGCCCAGGCCCTGCAGCATGCGCGGCGAGATGCGCTTGACCGCGCCCGCCCGGTCGCCGCCGCTCCAGGCGGCGCCGACGGCGGCCACCTCGTCGGCGTAGCCGGCGGTGCGGAAGAACGAGGCGTAGACGTCCACCGTCGCGTAGCCGGTGATGTCGCGCGCCAGCGTCTCGTGGGCGGCGGCGGGATCGTCGGTCACGCAGGTGCGCACGAACGACGCGATCTCGAAGCTGCCGTCGAGCGTGCGGCCGGCCTTGCGGGCGCCGATCCGCAGCTGCTCGATCGAGGCCGGCACCGCCTCCGGCGGGATCCAGTTCAGCAGCACGCCGTCGGCGATCTCGCCGGCGAGCTGCAGCATCTCGGGGCCGAGCGCCGCCAGGTAGATGCGCACCGGCGGCCTCGGCGCCGGACCCGTGAGGCGAAAGCCCTTCGAACGGTAGAACCGGCCCTCGACGTTCACCCGCTCGCCGGCGGCGACCGCGCGCACGATCTGCACGGCCTCGCGGATCTGGTCGAGCGCCGCCGAGAACGTGAGCCCGTGCCACTGCTCGACGATGACCTTGCTCGACAGGCCCAGGCCGAGCGCGAAGCGGCCGGGCGCCAGGTGATTGAGCGAGGCGGTGGCCAGGCCCAGCACGACCGGCGTGCGCGTCTGCACCGGC
>DASSLH010000608.1:0-3446 GCA_035689625.1 Candidatus Methylomirabilota bacterium
CGCCGATACCGCTGCTCGAGCGCTTCTCGACGCTGGCGGTGGGCGCCGTCGCCGCGCTGCTGCTGGCCGGCCTCGGCCTCACGGTCGGCTACGTGGACAGCGTGCGCGGCCTGGTCGGCACCGCCTACGGGCTGATGGTCATGACGAAGGCCACGATGTTCGCGCTGCTGCTGGTGCTGGGGGCGCTGAACTTCCGCGCCGTGCGCCGGCTGCCGCCCGGTGAGGCGTCCTCGTCCCTGCGGCTGCGTCGCTTCGTCGAGGTCGAGCTGGGCGTCGGCATCACGGTGCTGTTCGCCGCCGCCTCGCTGACCTCGCTGCCCCCGGCCGTGGACGTCGTGGCCGACCGCGCGACGCCGGCCGAGGTGGCCGGCCGGTTCGCGCCGCAGTGGCCGTCGCTGTCGTCGCCGCCGATCGAGGCGCTGCCCATCGACGACAAGTACGCGCCGCGCACCGACGCCGACCGCGCCTGGTCCGAGTACAACCATCACGTCTCCGGCCTGTTCGTGCTGCTCATGGGCGTGCTGTCGCTGGTGCAGGTCACCGGCCGCGCGAGGTGGGCGCGACACTGGCCGCTGGTGTTCCTGGGCCTGGCCGGCTTCATGCTCGTCCGCAACGACCCCGGTGCCTGGCCGATGGGCCCGCAGGGGTTCTGGGAGGGCATGGCCGACGCCACGGTGCTGCAGCACCGGATCTTCGTGCTGCTGGTGATCGTCTTCGGCCTGTTCGAGTGGATGGTGCGCAGCGGCCGGCTGCGGGCGCCGCGGGCGGCGCTGCTGTTTCCGCTGCTGTGCGCCGTGGGCGGCGGCCTACTGCTGACGCACTCGCACGCCAGCCTCAACCTCAAGAACGAGTTCCTGCTCGAGGTCACCCACGCGCCGCTCGGCGTGCTCGGCGTCGTCGTCGGCTGGGGCCGCTGGCTCGAGCTACGGCTGGCGGCGCCCGACGATCGCTTCCCGGGCCGGCTCGCCGCCGGCGCGATGACGGTGATCGGCGTCCTGCTGCTGCTGTACCGCGAGAGCTGACCGCCGGGGCGCTCCGCCGGTGAGGCTCCTGCGGCTCCTGCTCCTGCTGCTCGGCCTCGGCGTCCTCGTCGCCCTCGTCCTCGAGCACGATCCGGCCGTGGTGTGGGCGTCCATCGCGCGGCTGTCGTGGCGGCTCGGCGTGGTGCTGCTCTTCCCCGTCGCGCTGGTGATGGTCCTGGACACGCTCGGCTGGCGCTTCGCCTTTCGCCGCCACCGCGTGCCGTTCGGAGTGCTGGTCGCCACGCGCCTGGCCGGCGAGGCGTTCAACATCGTCACGCCCACGGCCGCGATGGGCGGCGAGGTGGTGAAGGCCTGGCTGCTGCGCGAGCGCGCCCCGCTGGACGAGAGCGTGCCGTCCGTCATCATCGCCAAGACGACGATCACGATCGCCCAGGGCCTCTTCCTGCTGCTCGGCGTGGGCCTGGCCGCGCTGACGCTGCGCGGCTCGGCGCTGCTGGCCGGCATGGAGTGGCTGCTCGGCCTCGAGGTGCTGGCGCTCGGCGTGTTCATCGTCATGCAGACGCGCGGCCTCGTCGGCTGGAGCGCGCGTATGCTGGCGAGGCTCGGCGTGCGGCGCCTGGGCGCCAGCGCGACGGTGGCGCGCGTGGACGAGGCCCTCGCCGAGTTCTACGCCCGGCGGCCGGGCCGGCTGGCGCTGTCCATCGCGTTCCACCTCGTTGCCTGGCTGCTCGGCTCGCTGGAGGCCTGGCTGATCCTGTCGTTCCTGGGCGTCCACGTCTCGCTGGCGACGGCGACGGTGATCGAGGCGTTCGGCACCGGCATCCGGTTCGCGACGTTTCTCGTGCCGGCCAGCCTGGGCGCCCAGGAGGGCGGCTACGTGGTGACGTTCCTGGCGCTGGGCCTCGGCACGGCCGAGGGCGTGTCCTTCGGCCTCGTGCGGCGCCTGCGCGAGCTGGTCTGGGTCGCGCTCGGCCTGCTCGTCTTCGCGGTCATGCGGCACGGCCCCGTCGTCGCGGCGCCGAGTACACTGGGGAACCGGGACCCGACATGAGCACGTGGCGACTGCTGGTGACCGAGCCCGCCGATGGGGCGACGAACATGGCGATCGACGAGGCGCTCTGGCGCGGGCGGCAGGCCGGGGCCTCGCCGCCCACGCTGCGCTTCTTCGCGTGGTCGCCGCCGACGGTCTCGCTCGGCTACGGCCAGCCGCTCGGCGCCGACGTGGACGTCGCCGCCTGCCGCGCCCTCGGCGTCGGGCTCGTGCGGCGGCCCACCGGCGGCAGCGCGATCTATCACGACGGGCCCGAGCGCGAGCTGACCTACAGCGTCACCGCGACGGCCGCCGACCTCGGCATCGGCCCCGACCTGCTGCAGACCTACCGCTGGATCGGCGGCGCGCTGCTGCGCGGGCTGCGGGCGCTCGGCGCGCCGGCCGCGCTGGTGCCCGAGCGGCCGCCGGAGGGGCCGGCGCCGCCGTTCTGCTTCGCGCGCACCGGCGTGTTCGAGATCGAGGTCGACGGCCGCAAGCTGGTGGGCAGCGCCCAGCGGCGGCAGGGCGACTCGTTCCTGCAGCACGGCGCCGTGCTGCTCGGCGTGGACGCCGAGCGCGTGCGCGCGCTGTTCCCGACCACGCGCGACCCGCTGGCGACGCTGACGACGCTGCAGGCGGCGCTGGGGCGCCGGCCGTCGTTTGACGAGGTGGCCGACGCGCTGGCCGACGCCTTCGGGCGCGAGCACGGGCTGGCGCTGACGCCCGGCGACCTCAGCGACGACGAGACCGCGCACGTCGAGCGCCTGGTGCGCGAGCGCTACGGTAGCGAGTCCTGGCTGGCCGCCTCCGCGTGAGCGACTCGCGCGAGTATCCCAGCGTGCCGCGCGTCGGCGTCGGCGCCGTCGTGCTGGACGACAGCCGCGTGCTGCTCGTGCGCCGGGGCAAGGCGCCGGCGGCCGGCAAGTGGAGCCTGCCCGGCGGTCTCGTGGAGCTGGGCGAGACGACGCGCGAGGCCATCGCGCGCGAGATCACCGAGGAGTGCGGTCTCACGGTGCACGTCGGCGAGGTCGCCGGCGTCCTCGATCGCGTCATCCGCGATGCCGACGGGCGCATTCGCTATCATTGGGTGCTGGTCGACTACGTCGCCGTCGCCGTCGCCGGCACGCTGTGCGCGGCGACCGACGTCGACGAGGCGCGCTGGGTGGAGGTGGACGAGGTGGAGCGGCTCGACACGACCGACGGGCTGATGGACATGATCCGCCGCGCGCAGGCGCTGGCCGCGGGGCGGCCGCGATGAACGTGTCCGTCGCCGGCCGTCCGATCGCCGCCGTGGCCGCCGACGCCATCGTCCTCGGCGCCTACGCCGACGACAAGCGCCTGCGCGAGCCGGCGGCGCGCGTGAACGAGGCCAGCGGCGGCGCGCTGGCCGACGTGCTCGAGGCCGAGAAGTTCGCCGGCAAGCCGGGCCAGGT
>DASSLH010000609.1:0-7390 GCA_035689625.1 Candidatus Methylomirabilota bacterium
GGCGGCCGCGCGCGCGGTCCCAGCCGCCGAATGTCGGGTTGGCGAAGTGCGAGGCCGCCGCCGCCACGCGCTCCGGCAGCGCCGGCGCCAGCGCGCCCAGCACGGCCTCGAACGTGCGATAGCAGATGATCGCTCGGGGCCCGCCGCCGGCGGGCGGCCGCGGGTTGAGGAACGAGCCCTCCGGCGCCAGCACCGTCACCGGCCGCAGCGCGCCCTCGTTCATCGGCCCCAGCGGATCGGTCAGGCACTTCACCGCCGCGTAGGAGTAGGAGCGCGTGTAGTTGATGTAGGAGTTCATGCCGGAGGCGGTCTGGGGGCTCGAGCCGGCGTAGTCGATCGTGATGCCGTCGCCGGCGACGGTGACCGTCACGCGCACGCGCAGCGGCTCGGTGCCGGGGCCCCAGTCGTCCAGGAAGTCCTCGAAGGTGTAGACGCCGTCGGGGATCGTGGCGATCGCCGCCCGCACGCTGCGCTCGCTGACCGCGATGATCTCGTCCATCGCCGCCCGCACGACGTCCCGCCCGTAGCGCTGGACCAGCTCGACCAGGCGCAGCTCGCCCACGCGCAGCGCGCTGCGCTGGGCGCGCAGGTCGCCCAGCACCTTGTCGGGCGTGCGCGTGTTGGCCGCGATGATCCCGATCACCCCCTCGTCCTCGCGGTACTCCTTCCACACGCGGGTGGGCGGGATGCGCAGCCCCTCCTGGAAGTAGTCGAAGATCCCCTCCACGCCCTGGCTGCCGGGCCGCGAGCCGCCGACGTCGGTGTGATGCACGATGTTGACGACGAAGCCGACCAGCGCGCCCTCGTGGAACGCCGGCTGGGTGATGAAAAAGTCGGGGAAGTGACCCGAGCCCAGCAGCGGATCGTTGAGGAGGATCGCGTCGCCCGGGCGCAGCGTCGCAGCCGGATGCGCGGCCAGCGCGTTGCGCACGGCCGCCGACATCGCGCCCATGTGGCCCGGCGAGTACGGCCCCTGCGCGACCATGCATCCCTGCGGATCGAAGACGGCGACGGAGAAGTCCTGGCCCTCGCGCGCCTGCTCCGAGTAGGCGGTCTTGTGCACCGTGGTGCCGACCTCGACGGCGATCGACTGCAGCGCGCCCCACACCACGCCGAGCGTGATCGGATCGGGACGCGCGCTCATTGCGGGCGCACCTCGACGACCAGGTTCGCGTACTCGTCCACCGTCGCCACGGTGCCGGGCGGCAGTACCGAGGTCGACTCGCGCTCCTCGACGATCGCCGGCCCCGCCAGCGAGAGTCCCGCGGCCAGGTTGTAGCGGTCGTAGACGGGACAGTCCACCCAGCCGCCGGTCTCGGGGAAGTAGGCGCGCCGCCGGCCCTTGAGGCCGCCGGCGACCGGCGTCGTCGAGGCCTTGGCCAGCGTCACCCGCGGCGCGCCACCGATCGCCGACAGCTTCCAGGTCACGACCTCGACCGGCTCGCTCGGCTGCGCGTAGCCGTAGCGGGCCGCGTAGATCTCGTCGAACGTCCGCCGCAGGGTCGCCAGCGCGGCGGCGTCCAGGCGCTCGGACGGCACCGGCACCGTGAGCTCGTAGCCCTGGCCGACGTAGCGCGCGTCCACCGAGCGCGTGAGGGTGACGGCGCCGGTGGTCGCGGCGTCGCGCACGACCTCGACGGCCTGGGCGGTCATGTCCGCGTACATCGTCTCCAGCGCCGCCGGGTCGAGCGCCTCCAGCCGGCGCACGTAGGTGCGGGCGACGTCGAAACGGACCTCGGCAGCCAGCAGGCCGATCGCGGCCGTGACGCCGGCTGCCGCCGGCAGGATCACGCGCGGGATGCCGAGGGCCTGGGCCAGCCGGCAGCCGTGCACGGGCCCGGAGCCGCCGAAGGCGACGAACGTGAGCGCGCGCGGATCGCGGCCGCGCTCGATGGAGACGACGCGGGTGGCGAGCTCCATGTTGGAGTTGACGATCGTGTGGATGCCCCAGGCCGCCTGCTCGAGCGACAGTCCCAGCGGCCGGGCGACCCTGTCCTCGATGGCGCGGGCGGCGCCGCCCAGATGCAGGCGCATGCTGCCGCCGGCGAAGTACTCCGGATTGAGGTAGCCGAGCACGAGGTTGGCGTCGGTCACCGTCGGCACGACGCCGCCGCGGTCGTAGCACACCGGCCCCGGCGTGGACGACGCGCTCTCGGGGCCGACGGCGATGACCCCGAGCGCCGCCCGCGCGATGGAGCCGCCGCCGGCGCCGATCTCCACCAGGTCGATCGCCTGGATGTTCATCGGCAGGCCGCTGCCCGGGGCGTTGTTGACCCGGTGCAGCTCGAACGCCGTCGTCGTGAACGGCCGGCCGTTCTCGATCAGCGCGAGCTTGGCGGTGGTGCCGCCCATGTCGAAGGCGATGAGGTCGCGATGGCCGGTCAGCTCGCCGTAGACGGCGGCCATGAGCGCGCCGGCCGCCGGGCCCGACTCGATCATGCGCACCGGGTAGCGCTCCATCGCCTCGGCCGTCGCCACGCCGCCGGAGGACTGCATGACGAACAGCCGTCCGCGGTAGCCGCGCTCGCCGAGCGCCGCCTGCAGCCCGCGCAGGTACGTCCGCACCGCCGTCATGACGTAGGCGTTGACCACCGTGGTGGACGTGCGCTCGTACTCGCGGAACGTCGGCGAGACCTCGTGGGACAGCGTGACGGCGACGTGCGGCGCCTCCTCGGCCACCAGCGCGGCCAGGCGCTTCTCGTGGACGGGGTTGAGGTAGGCGTGCAGCAGGCAGACGGCCAGCGTGGTGACGCCGCGGCCGGCGAGGTCGCGGATGGCGCGGCGCGCCTCGGCCTCGTCCAGCGGCGTGCGCACCGAGCCGTCGGCCAGCACCCGCTCGGTCACCTCGCCGATGAAGCGGCGGGCGATCAGCGGCTGCGGCTTCTCGATTTGTAGATCGTAGACCTGGTAGCGCTTCTCCCGGCCGATGATCAGGACGTCGCGGAAGCCGCGCGTGGTCAGCAGCCCCACCCCACGCGCCTTGCGCTCGATGACGACGTTGGAGCCGAGCGTGGTGCCGTGCACGGCCTGGCCCAGGTCGGCCCACGGCACGCCGGCGGCGGCGATCAGCTCGTCCAGCCCCGCCAGGCAGGCGGCCGAGGGGTCGGGATAGGTCGTCAGCCGCTTGGCGGTCGTCAGCTCGCCCGAGGGCGCCTGCAGGACGAAGTCGGTGAACGTCCCACCGACGTCGAAGCCCACTCGGTACGACACGGGGTCAGCTCCGGCGCTCGGACCTGGACAGCACCACGCGATAGGGATACCGGCGTCCGGCCTGGTACGTCAGCGCGTACTCGATCGGCTCGCCGTTGGCCGCGAAGTACGTGCGCTCGAACACCAGCAGCGGCGAGCGCGGCCGGATCTGCAGCAGCTCGGCGACCGAGCGCGGGGCCAGCGTGGCGTCCACCGTCTGCTCCATCACCTTGATGGGGGTGCCGACGTGCCGCTCGATGGCCGCGATCAGCGAGGTCTTCGAGAGGTCCTCGTCGGACAGCGCCTGGCCGATGGCCGGCGGCAGCCAGACGGTCACGTGCTGGAACGGGCCGCTGTCGGCGTGGCGAACGCCCGAGATGCGATAGGCGCTGGAGCCGGGCGGCAGCCGCAGCGCCTGGGCGATGTTGGCTGGGACCGGGACGAGGTCGCGGCCGAGCAGCTTCAGCCAGGTCTCGTCGCCCAGCGCCATCATGTCGTCGATCGAGCCGATGAGGCGCAGCCGCCGGTCGTTGCCGGCCGCCGCCGTCGCGAACGTGCCGCGGCCGGCGTGGCGGTAGAGCCGTCCCTCCTGCACCAGGACGTCGAGGGCCTGGCGGACGGTCGGGCGGCTGACGCGGAACTTCGCGCACAGCGCGTGCTCGGAGGGGATGCGCTCGCCCTCGCCGCGCAGGTCACGGCGCAGCGATTCGGCGATCTGCAGGTATCGAGGAATCCCGGGCCGGAAGTTCACCATTGGCCTCCGCTGTCAGGATGTCAGGACATCTAACACCGACAGGGCCACGAGGTCAACGGCGACCGAAGCGGCGCGGGATCCCCGGAGGGACCCCGCGCCGCCGGCCCTCGGGCACGACTTACTTCTGGTCCTGGTGCTCGCGGGCGTTGTCGCGGCCCTGCTGGCCGTGCTCACCCGCCGCCTGGTCCGCGCGGTCCAGGCCGGTCTTCTTGTCGAGGTCCTGGCCCTTCTTCATGTCGTCGCGGTCACGATCGTTGTCCATCCGCGGGCTGGCCGACGGCTGGCCCTGGTTGGTGTTGCTGTTCAGGTTGGTGTTGACGTTCGTGTTGTCGTTGCTGTTCACCGAGCCGCTCACGCCGGCGCCGGGGCAGTTGCAGCTTCCGCCGCTCAGCGTGCCGGACGTGCTGCCGGACACCGCGCCGCCGCTGCCGCTCACGCCGCCGCTGACGTTCGTGCTGTCGTTCACGTTGGTGTTGTTGTTGACGTTCGTGTTCGTGTTCGCGTTGCTGTTGGCGTCGCCGCTCATGCTGCCGGACGACGACGGGCTGGCGCTCGGGCTGGAGACCGCGTTCTGGTCCGTGCCGGTGCTCTGGCTGCCGGAGCCGATGTTGGTCGAGCTCGACTGGTTGGTCGTCGTGGTCTGGTCACCGGAGCCGACGTTGCTGCTGCTGTTCTGGTTGCCGGTGCCGACGTTGGTGCTCGGGCTCACGTTCGTGTCGATGTTCGGGCTGACGTTGTACGTGGACCCGCTGCTCGACGGGCTCTGCGACTGCCCGGACGTCGTCGCGGGGTCCGCGGCGAGCGCCGGACCGACGCCGATGACGAGCGCCGCGATCGAGAACCCGGTGAGCTTGGCCATGCGATGGTTCATGTGCTGCCCCCTCTATGTGGATGTTGTCGCGTCCACCCACACGGAGGTTGCAGCCCCGATGCCAGCGTGACCTGCGGGCAGCCCTTACAACGCGATTTCTACATCGTCGGCCGCATCGTGCGATCAGCGGCGACCGAGCAGATCGCGGGCGATGACGATGCGCTGGATCTGGTTGGTGCCCTCGTAGATCTGCGTGATCTTGGCGTCGCGCATGAAGCGCTCGACGGGGTACTCGCGCGTGTAGCCGTAGCCGCCGAAGACCTGGACGGCGTCGGTGGTGACCTTCATCGCCGCGTCGCCGGCGAAGCACTTGGCCATCGAGGCCTCGAGCGCCACGCCGGCGGCGCCGCGGTCCACCAGGCCGGCGGCGTGATGAACCATCAGCCGGGCGCCGTGCACCTGCATGGCCATGTCGGCGAGCATGAACTGGATGCCCTGGAAGTCGGCGATGGGCCGGTCGAACTGGCGGCGCTCCCTGGCGTAGGCGACGGCGGCGTCGAGCGCGGCCTGGGCGATGCCGACGGCCTGGGCGCCGACGGCGGGCCGCGAGCGGTCGAGCGCGCCCAGCGCCACGCGGAAGCCCTGGCCCTCCTCGCCCAGGCGGTTGTCCACCGGCACCTCGCAGTCGGTGAGGTGCAGCGCCACCGTCGGCGAGCCGCGGATGCCCATCTTGCGCTCGCACTTGCCGACGGCGAAGCCGGGGAACGTCGGCTCCACCAGGAACGCGGTCACGCCCTTGTGGCCGCGCCCGCGATCCACCGTGGCGAACAGCGTGAGCACGCCGGCGTGGCTGCCGTTGGTCACCCACATCTTGGTGCCGTTGAGGATGTAGCGGTCACCCTTGCGCACCGCCGTCGTCGTCATGCCGGCGGCGTCGGAGCCGGCGCCGGGCTCGGAGATGGACAGCGCCGTGGTGATCTCGCCGGCGGCCAGGCGCGGCAGGTAGCGGCGCTTCTGCGCCTCGGTGCCGTGGGAGACGAGCGGGTAGCCGGCCGCGTACTGCACGAGGTAGACGACCGCGGTGGAGGCGCACGCCCCGGCGATCTCCTCGACGGCCAGCGCGAAGGCGAGCGCGCCGAGACCGGCGCCGCCGTACGCCTCCGGGATGTAGAGGCCCATGAGCCCCGCCCGGGCGAGCTGCGCCAGCGACTCGGCCGGGTAGAGCTCGGCCTCGTCCACGGCGGCGGCGCGCGGCGCGACCTGCTCGCGCGCGATGTCGCGGGCCAGCGCGCGGACCTGCCGCTCCTCGTCGCTGAGGTAGAAGTCGTCGCGCACGCGCCCATTATCCTCCCTCTTGACGCTGCCGCGAGTTGTGCCCGATCATGCGGCGACCCAGACACCGCGCTCCTCCTGACACCGCCGTCGAAAGGACGAGCCCGACCCGAGGAGGATCCGATGCCGACCGTCCGCACGCGCAAGCGCCTGCTCGCCACGCTCATCGTCGTCGCCGTGCTGCTCACCGCCGGCTTCTACGCGCTCGCCCAGCAGCCCTACCAGCTCACGCCGATGGACGAGGCCAAGCGCGACCGCGCGGTCACCGTCGGCGGCGGCACCTATCACGTGCTGCCCGCGACGCTGCAGACCACGCAGTGGGGCTGGCTCGACCCCCACGAGCCGCCCAAGCTGGTCGTGAACTCCGGCGACACCGTGGCGATCGAGACGATGATGCACGCGCACAACGCCATCCAGCCCGGCTCGACGATGGACGACCTCGTCAAGCTGCGGCTAGCCAACCCCGGCGGCGGCCCGCACTCGGTCACCGGGCCCGTCTACGTCAACGGCGCCGAGCCCGGCGACACGCTGGAGATCCGCATCAAGAAGATCGTGCCCAAGGCGTTCGGCACGAACTTCCACCTGCCCGGCGCGCAGTTCCCGACCATCGGCCAGCTGGCCCCGGAGTTCCCCAACGGGTTCGTGCGCTACTACTATCTCGACTGGGAGAAGCGTCAGGCGGAGTTCAAGCCCGGCGTGATGGTGGACCTGCAGCCGTTCCCCGGCACGATCGCCGTCGGCCCCGACCCCAACGAGCCCAAGGAGAAGGCCGGCCCGCCGATCCACGACGCCAAGGGGCGCACCAGCACGCTGCGGCCGTGGAAGAACGGCTCCAACATGGACGTCAACGAGCTGCAGGAAGGCTCGATCCTCTACCTGCCGGTGTTCGTCAAGGGCGCGCTGCTGTGGACGGGCGACTCGCACTGCCGCCAGGGCAACGGCGAGGTGAACCTCACCGCGCTGGAGTGCGCCTACCGCGAGATCGTCCTGCAGCCGATTGTGCGCAAGGACCTCAAGCTCGAGTGGCCGCGCGCCGAGACGCCGGCCAACTGGGTGATGATGGGCTTCGACGAGGATCTCAACGAGGCGATGAAGATCGCCACCCGCGAGACCGTGAACTTCCTGGCCACGCAGAAGATGGTCCCCATGAGCCGCGACGAGGCCTACGCGCTGACCTCGATGGTCGGCGACTGCCGCGTCAGCCAGGTGGTGGACGTCCGCAAGGGCGTGCACTGCCTGGTGCCCAAGTCCATCTTCGTCAAGAAATAGTGCGCCCCGGCGCGTGCGCGATCGCGCTCGCGCTG
>DASSLH010000610.1:0-7463 GCA_035689625.1 Candidatus Methylomirabilota bacterium
CGAGCGGATCCTCTCGCACATGTCCAGCGGCGTGGTCACGATCGGCCCCGACGAGAAGGTCGGCACGCTGAACCGGCGCGCCGAGGAGATCCTCCAGCTGGCCGCCTCCTCCGCCATCGGCCAGGACCTGCGCGTGCTGCCCTCCCCGCTCGGCGACATGCTCTACGACACGCTGGCCTCCGGCCGCGCGATGCCGCGCACCGAGATCCAGCTGGCGCTGCGCCGGCTGTGGCTGGAGGTCTCCACCTACGCCGTGCGCGACCAGGAGGGCCAGCCGCTCGGCGCCGTGCTGGTGTTCGAGGACCTCACCGCCCAGAAGGAGCTGGCCGCCCAGCGCCGGGAGGCCGAGCAGTTCCAGCTCCTCACCCGAGTGGTGGCCCGCATTGCCGACGAGATCAAGAACCCGCTGGTGTCGATCAACACGTTCATCGAGCTCATCGGCGAGCGCTACGACGACCCCGACTTCCGCCGGCACTTCTCGTCGGTGGTCGGCCGCGACGTCCGCCGCCTCGTGGAAGTGTTCGAAAAACTAGCGGGGCTCGTCACCGAAGGTGAGTTAAACTTTGCCGTCGTGGACGCCCGGGAGGTTATGGGTCAGCTGGTGGACGCCATCGACCTGGCGGACGAGGCCGCCGGCAAGCACCTCCACCTGGACGTGGTGCCGGAGGCTGCCCCGCAGATGGTGAAGGTCGACACCGTCCAGCTGCGCAAGGCGCTGTCCTACCTCATCCGCTATCTCACCTTCAACTCCCCGACCGAGCAGGCCAAGGTCTCGCTCTCGGTCGGCCGGCACGAGGACAGTGACGGCGGCACCGACATCCGCATCCTGGTCGGCTCCCGGACGGCCAGCGTGTCGCCCGAGAAGCTGCAGCGCCTGTTCGACCCCGTGCAGATGGTCCAGGAGAGCCTCATCGACGTCGGGCCAGCCGTGGCCCAGCGGCTGATCGAGGCGCTCGGCGGGCAGCTTCGCCTGCGCCAGACACGCCACGAGCTGGCCTTCCTCGTGGCGCTGCCGGCCGTGTCGTGACGACGGCGGCGCCGCCGCTCAACGCCGCGCGCATCCTGGTCGTCGACGACGAGCTCGGCCCGCGCGAGTCGCTGCGCATGCTGCTCAAGCCGTCCTACCAGATCCAGACGGCCGACAGCGGCCGCGCCGCGCTCGAGCAGATCCCCGCCTACCGGCCCGACATCGTGATCCTCGACATCAAGATGCCGGAGATCGATGGGCTGGAGGTGCTTCGCCGGGTCAAGCGCATCGATCCCTCGATCGAGGTCGTGATGATCACGGCCTACGCCTCGCTGGAGACGGTCAAGCTCGCGCTGACCCACGGCGCCTTCGAGTACCTGATCAAGCCCTTCTCGCGCCAGGACCTGGAGGACGTCGTGCGGCGGGCGCTGTCGCGGCGCCAGGCCGAGCTGGGCGCCCGCGGCCAGGTCGCACGGATGGTGGAGGAGATGCGCCGGCTCGGCGCCAAGACGCGCGAGCTCGAGGAAGTCGCCCGGCGCGAGGCGGTCGAGCAGTCGCTGCGCGTCACCCAGCTGTCCATCCTGCGCGAGATCTCGCACGCGATCGTCGGCCAGCTCGACTACCAGGGGGTCGCCGACGCGGTCACCAACCAGCTGCACAGCGGGCTCGGCTACGACGTGGTGACGATCGCGCCGGAGGCCCCGCCGGCCGCGCCGGCCGCCGGCGCCACCGTGATCACGTGCCCGATCCGCGACGCCGACGGCCCGCTGGGCTGGCTGGTCGTGGACAACCGCGCCTCCGGACGCGCCGTCGACCCGCGCGAGCGGGAGCTGCTGGAGATGCTCTCCGAGTACCTGGCGATCGCGCTGCGCAACTCGCGCCTGTACGGCGAGATCGCCGACACCAAGCGCTCGCTCGAGCAGCTCATCGCCTCGGCCGGCGACGCGATCATCACGGTCGCCGCCGACGACGTCGTGGACGGCTGGAACCCGGCCGCCGAGCGCACCTTCGGGCTCTCGGCCGAGCAGGCGCAAGGCCGACGCATCACCGAGCTGCTGCCCGAGCGCGAGTATGCCGCCGCCCGCGCCAAGCTCGCGCAGGGCGCCGAGCGCGAGGCCTTCGAGATCAGCCGGCCGCTGGGCCGGCCGCGGCCGCTGACGCTGGCGGTGACGCTGTCGGGCCTGCGCAACCGCCAGGGCGGGCTCGACGGGCTCATCGCCATCGTGCGCGACATCACCACCCAGCGGGAGATCGAGAGCCAGCTCCACCAGTCGGAGAAGCTCACCGCGCTGGGCCAGCTGGCCGGCGGCATCGCTCACGACTTCAACAACCTGCTGCAGGCGATCCTCGGCTACGCTCAGCTGATGAAGCAGAACCCGTCGAACACCGAGATGATCGAGCGCTCGCTCAACATCGTCGAGTCGGCGGCCATCGACGGCTCGGAGACGGTACGGCGCATCCAGCAGTTCGCGCGCCTGCGACCCGACGAGCAGTTCGTGCGGGTGGACATCAACCAGATCGTGCAGGACGCCGTCGCCATCATCAAGCCGCGCTGGGAGGAGAAGATCGCCCGCGACCGGCGGCCGCTCGACCTGCGCCTGGACCTGCAGGCCCGCCAGCCGGTGCTGGGCCGCCCGGCCGCGCTGAGCGAGGTCTTCACCAACCTCATCCTCAACGCGATCGACGCGATGCCGGAGGGCGGCACGCTGAGCATCGGCACCCGCGACACCGCCACCCGCGAGGTGCGCGTGACGGTCGCCGACACCGGCATCGGCATGCCGGAGACGGTGCGCCAGCGCATCTTCGAGCCGTTTTACTCGACCAAGGGCGATGCCGGCTCGGGCCTCGGGCTGTCCATGACGTACTCGATCGTGCGCCGGCACAGCGGCGAGATCCACGTGGACAGCGAGCCGGGCGCCGGCACGACCTTCACGCTGACCTTCCCCGTCGGCCGCGAGACGCCCGGCGGCAACGCCGCGACCCCGGGCGACGCCGCGCGCCGGCAGATGCGCGTGCTGCTGGTGGACGACAACCCCCAGGTGCTCTCGGCGCTGAGCGAGATGATGCGCGCCTCCGGCCACACGGTGTCGCCGACGTCGAGCCCGCCGGCGGCGCTGAAAGACTACGGCGCCAGCCGCTTCGACGTGGTGGTGACCAACATCGGGATGGCGGAGATGAACGGCTGGGAGTTCGCCGAGCGCCTGCGCGGCCTGGACGCGCGCGTGCCGCTGCTGTTCATCACCGGCTGGGGGCTGCGCGAGGAGGACCACGCGCGGCTGGCCGGCCTGGGCGTGCGCCGCTGCCTCTTCAAGCCCGTGCGCCCCGACGAGCTCGACGCCGCGCTGCAGGACGCCGTCGCCTCGCACTGATGGCGCGGCCGCGTCGCCCGCGACGCCGCGCCGCCCGCCCCGTCCGGAAGACTCCCGCCCGCCGCCGCGTTGCCGCCACAATGCCCCGCCGCCGCCCGCCCGCGCTCGACGCGCCGGCGGAGGTCGCCCGGCTGTCGTCCGCGCTGGCCGCCGCCCCCGACATGGCTCACGGTCTGGAGGACCTGCTCGCCACCGCGCGCCGGCTCACCGGCGCCGAGGCCGGCACGATCTACCTCCGCCGCGGCGAGCTGCTGGAGTTCACGGTGGTGCAGAACGACGTCCTGGCCCGGCGTCTCGGCACCGACGAGGTGCGCCGCCGCCTCGCCTCGCGGCCACTGTCGCTGCGCGAGACCAGCGTCGCCAGCTACGTCGTGGTCACGCGGGCCACCGTCAACCTGCGCGACGCCTACGCCATACCCCGGGACCGGCCCTACACGCTGTTCCGCGAGATCGATCGGAAGGCCGACTACCGCACGCGCTCGATGCTGGCCACGCCGCTGCGCGACGGCCAGGGGCGCGTCTTCGGCGTGCTGCAGCTGATCAACGCGAGGGGCGCGCGGGGACGCATCGGGTCGTTCAGCAAGGAGCACCAGACGCTGGTGCAGGCGCTGGCGGCGCAGGCCCCCGCGCTGCCGGTCGCCTAGGCCTTCTTCATCGGGCGGCCGCAGCAGACCTTCTGCACCATCGCGACTTTGCCGCACTTGGGGCAGCGATATCCGGCCATGACAGCCGATATTCTACCCCGCGAAGCCGGTGCGCGGTGAGCGCGACTAGCGCGCGCGCTTGACCTGGTCGGCGAGCTTGCAGAACGCGCAGAGCGTGCCGGTCGTCACCTGCCCGCAGCGCGCGCACTCGTTGAGCGTGACGGCCTCGGCGCGCTCGAAGGCCGGCCGCGCCCGGTCGAGGAAGCCGAAGAGGAAGTTGTGCTTGGCGCCGGGCGAGGCGTCCTCCATGCGGTTGAGGATCTCCTTGTGCGCGATGGACGTTGCCCCCGCGGCGAACGGGCACTCCTCGACGATGTAGTCGATGCGGCGCAGGAACGCGTAGGCGGCGGTCTCCCGCTCCGACAGGCGGTAGAGCGGCTTCACCCGGCGCACCAGCCGGGCGTGGCTGGCGGGCAGCGCCGGCGACTGGCGCGGCAGCGCGTCGGTCTGCCAGTGCATCACCGAGCCGAACAGCGTGGCCGCCTCGTCGTCGAGGTTGTGGCCGGTGGCCACGACCGGCAGCCCCTCGTCGAGGGCGACCCGGTTCATGAGATAGCGCTTGCTGAGCCCGCAGCCCGAGCAGGGCGGCCGCCGCGTCACCCGCTGGATGACCGGCACCGGCGCGCCGACCTCCTCCTCCACCCGCTTGACGATGAGGGGCACGCCGTGGGCGGCGGCGAACTTCTCGCACCTGGCCCGCGACGCGACGGAGTAGTCGAAGATACCGAGGTCGAGGTAGAGCCCGGTGGTGCGATAGCCCTCGGCGATCAGCACATCCCACAGCGCCAGCGAGTCCTTGCCGCCGGAGACGGCGACCAGGACCGGCTCCTCCGCGGTGAACATGCGGTGCTTGCGGATCGCCTCGCGCACCTGGTTGCGAAAGAACGACTGGAAGTCGTCCGCGCAGAACGCCGCGTTGTGCCGCCGCAGCTCCAGCACCGCCGCGCCGCCGCACTTGCGGCACTTCACGCCGGATCTCGATTCACAGGCTCGCCTCGCCGGCGGCTGCGGCTCGCACTGCCACCCGACATCACCGGGCGCAGCTCGATCGTCTCGTCGTCCTTCACGAGCTGATCGGCCGTCACCAGCTCGTCGCCGCGGATGACCAGCACGGTCTCCGGCAGGATGTCCAGCTCGCGCAGCACGTCCTTGACGCGGCGGTTGCCGGAGACCTCGACCTCGCGGCGGGGATTGCGCAGCACGACCTTCATCGGGTCAGGCCTTCGGGAAGCCGGCGGCGGCCTTCACCTCGCGGATCTGCTCCAGGTGCGACGCCTCGTGGGCGGCCTGCAGGCGCCACCACTGCCCCAGGTCGAGCGTGCCGAGCCGGAAGTGCGCGAACGTCAGGCGGCGCGGGTCGCAGCCGGCCAGCCGGTCGAGCGACTCGCGCGTGCGCGCGCGGGCCGCCCCCATCGCCGCCAGCAGCTCGCCGATCGGCTTGCCGTGGCCGGGCTGCACGGCGGGCGGCGCCTCCACCGGCCCCGCCGGAAACGGCGGCGGCGCGGCGAACTCGGTGAGGTCGTGCGGGAAGACAGCGGCGGCGCTGCCCGCCTGCACGTCCTTGAGCAGCTTGCTGTTGAGCTTGCCGGTGGCGATCTCGGCGATCGTGACGTGATCCACGATCTCGCCGACCGACCAGTCCGCATCGCTCGGCTTGAAGTCGGCCTGGCGCTGGGACAGACCCTCGACCTCGCGCAGCAGGTGGCCGCGCACGTGCTCGAGCTCGTTCCAGAGCCGCTCGACGGGTTTGGGAAGACTCATGGCGCCGCGTGCCTCCGGTGGACTTCGCTGTGAGTATACCGGAAGATGACGGCCATGACCGATCGACGGCGCGCCCTGGCGCGCGCGGCGTGGCGCACGCTGTCGAGCCGCGAGGCCTACGCCAACCCCTGGATCCGCGTGCGCGAGGACGTGGCCGAGATGCCGGACGGCCGCACGACGCTCTACGGCGTCGTCGAGTGCAAGCCGGCCATCGGCGTCCTGCCCTTCCTGGACGAGCGCACCGTCGTGCTCGTCGGCCAGTACCGCTACGTGGCCCGGGAATTCTACTGGGAGATCCCCACCGGGGGCATGCTGACCGGCGAGAGCGAGGAAGCGGCCGCCCAGCGCGAGCTCGCCGAGGAGGCCGGCTACGAGGCCGGGCGGCTCATCAAGCTCTGCACGTTCCACAGCTCCAAGAGCATCATGGACGAGGTCGCGCACATCTACCTGGCCGAGGCGCTGCAGCCGGCGGCGCGCGACGGCGACGACACCGAGTTCATCGAGATCCGCGCCTTCGCGTTCGACGAGGCGCTGCGCATGGTGCACGCCTCGGAGATCCGTGACGCGATGACGGTCATCGCCCTCCTGCACGCCGCCCGGCGCCGCTGACGTGGGCCCGCGGCTCATCCGCGCGCTCGTGCGCGCGCTGCTGGCGATCTTCTACCGGCGCGTGGACGTGGTCGGCCTCGAGCGCGTGCCGGCCGCCGGCGGCCTCGTCGTCGCCGCCAACCACCAGAACGGCCTCGTCGATCCCATGATGCTCATGGCGACGCTGCCGCGCACGCTGCGCCCGCTGACCAAGTCCACGCTGTTCCGCAACCCGATCGTCGCGCCGTTCCTGCGCCTGGCCCACGCGGTGCCGATCTACCGCCGGCAGGACGCCGGTGGCGCGCCGGTGGACAACGCCGAGACGTTTCGCGCGGTCAGCGCGGCGCTCGCCGCCGGCGGCGCGATCCTGATCTTCCCCGAGGGCGTGAGCCAGCCGGAGCCCGCGCTCATGGCGCTGCGCACCGGCGCCGCCCGCATGCTGCTGGAGGCCGAGGCCGCCGGCGCCCCGCCGGTCACGCTGCTGCCCGTCGGCCTGGTGCTGCACGAGCCCGGCACGTTCCGCTCCGGGCGCGGCCTGCTCCTGGTCGGTGAGCCGGTGGAGACGCGGGACTGCGTGGCGCTGCATCGCACCGATCCGGGCGCCGCCGTGCACCGGCTGACCGAGCGCCTGGCCGAGGCGCTCAAGCGCCAGATCGTCGAGGCCGAGGATCGCGAAACGCTGCGCCTGCTGGAGCTGATGGAGCGCGTCTGGCGCGAGGAGTCGGGCACGCCGCGGGCGCCGGCCTCGGCCGAGTGGCTGCAGCGCGCCTCGCGCGCCTACCGCTGGTTGCGGCACGCCGCGCCCGCCGACGTCCAGCGCTTCCGCCGCCAGGTCGAGTGCTACGCCGACCACCTGGACGCCGTCGGCATGACGCCGGCCACGCTGGGCCGCACGTACGCGCCCTCGGTCGTCGCCCGCTACGCCGCCCGCGAGATCGTGCCGCTCGTGCTCGGCCTGCCCCTGGCCGCGCTCGGCCTCGTGTTGCACGCGCTGCCCTACGCCGTGCTCTGGCTCGGCATCCGCCTGGCCCGTCCGGCGCCCGACACCGAGGCCACCTACAAGCTCACCGGCGG
>DASSLH010000611.1:0-3367 GCA_035689625.1 Candidatus Methylomirabilota bacterium
CCGCCGTCTGGGACGAGGCGCCCGACAACGTCGCGTTCGTCTGGGAGGCCGGCCAGCGGGACGCCGTCGCCGCCGCCTTCGCCGGCGCCGCTCATGTCAGCCGCCTGGACTTCGTCGTCACCCGGGTCGCGGCCGCGCCGCTGGAGCCGCGCGCGGCCGTCGGCGAGTTCGAGCAGCGCACGGGCCGCTACACGCTGCACACCGGCATCCAGCATCCGCACGGCCTGCGCACGCTGCTGGCCGAGCAGGTCTTCCGCGTGCCGCACAGCCACCTCCGCGTCGTCACCGGCGAGGTCGGCGGCAGCTTCGGCATGCGCAGCGGGGTCTATCCCGAGCACGTGCTGGTGCTGTGGGCGGCGCGCCGGCTGGGCCGCCCGGTGAAGTGGACGTCCGAGCGCCGCGAGGGCTTCGTCACCGACGAGCACGGCCGCGACAACGTCTCGACGGCGGAGCTGGCCCTCGACGCCCACGGCCGGTTCCTGGGCCTGCGCGTGGCGATCAACCTCAACGTCGGCGCCTATCTCACGCCGCGCAGCGCCGGGCCCGGCACCAACAACGTGGGTGGCCTGGCGGGCGTGTACACGACGCCGGCCATTCACGTGCAGACCACCGGCGTGTTCTCCCACACGACGCCGACGGGGCCGTACCGCGGCGCCGGGCGGCCGGAGGCGACGTACGCGATCGAGCGCGTGATCGACCTGGCTGCGCACGAGCTGAAGCTCGATCCGGTCGAGCTGCGCCGCCGCAACCTCATTCCCGCCTCGGCCATGCCGTTCAAGACGGGGCTGGTGTTCACGTACGACTGCGGCGACTTCGCGCGCGGGCTGGAGATGGCCCTGGCGCGCGCGGATCACGGCGGCTTTGCCAAGCGGCGCGCCCAGGCGCGCGAGCGCGGCCGGCTGCGCGGGCTGGGCGTCGCCAACCCGATCGAGGTCGCCGGCGGGCCGTACACGGCCGTCAATCCCGACACCGCGGAGCTGCGCGTGAACGCCGACGGCTCGGTGAGCCTGTTCACCGGCTCGACGTCCATGGGGCAGGGCAACGAGACGGCGTTCGCGCAGATCGTCGCCGAGCGGCTCGGCGTGCCGCCCGAGCGTATCCACATCTTCTGGGGCGACAGTGACGCGCTCGGCGCCGGCCGCGGCAACGGCGGCTCCGGCGCGCTCAGCGTCGGCGGCTCCGCCGTGCTGCGGGCGGCGGACAAGATCGTCGAGCGCGGCCGCCGCATCGCCGCCCACCTGCTGGAGGCGGCCGCCGCCGACATCGTCCTGCGCGAGGGGCGCTTCGTCGTGGCCGGCACCGACCGCGGCGTCGCCTTCGCCGCCGTCGCCCGCGCCGCCTACCAGGCGCGCCAGCTGCCGGGAGACCTGGAGCCCGGCTTCAGCGAGACGGCGGCCTTCACGCCGCCGGCGGTGACGTTTCCCAACGGCTGCCACGTCTGCGAGGTGGAGATCGATCCCGAGACGGGCGCCGTGCGCATCGTGCGCTACACGGTCGTGGACGACGTCGGCCGCATGGTGAACCCGCTCCTCGTCAAGGGCCAGATCCACGGCGGCGTCGTGCAGGGCCTCGGCCAGGGCCTGTTCGAGAACCTGGCCTACGACGCCACCGGCCAGCTGCTGGCCGGCTCGTTCATGGACTACGCGATGCCCCGCGCGGACGACGTGCCGGGCTTCGAGGTGGACTCGTTCGAGGTGCCCACGCAGGTCAACCCGCTCGGCGCCAAGGGCGTCGGCGAGGCGGGCACCGTCGGTGCGCTGGCGGCCGTGCTCAACGCCGTCAACGATGCGCTCGCCCCGCTGGGCGTTCGTCATCTCGACATGCCCCTGACGCCCGATCGCGTGTGGCGCGCCATCCGCGCCGCCGCCAGGAGGTCCACATGATCCGTTCGCTGCTCGCCGCCGCGCTGCTGCTCACGCTCACCGCCGCCGTGCCCGTCGCTCAGGCGCAGGTGAGCGTCAACATCGGGATCAACCTGCCGGGCCCGCCGACGCTCCGGGTCGTGCCGGGCGTGCCGGTGTACTACGCGCCGGGCGCGCCCGCCAACGTCTTCTTCTACGCCAACCAGTACTGGGTCTTCACCAGCGGCGCCTGGTACGTGGGCCCGACGTGGAGCGGCCCCTGGGGCCCCGTCACGGTCGGCTACGTTCCGGCGCCGATCCTGCGCGTGCCGCTGGCCTACTATCGCGTGCCACCGCCGGCCTGGCGCGGGTGGCGCCGCGACGCGCCGCCGCGCTGGGCGCCGGCCTACGGGCGCGAGTGGCGCGAGGAGCCGCACGAGCGCAACTGGCGCGAGCGGGAGGACCACGACCGCGGCCGTCACGAGGGACGCGAGCGCGGCCGCGGCCGCTGAGCGTGCGCCTGGCCGGTCGCGTGGCGCTGGTCACCGGCGCCCAGCAGGGCATCGGCCGTGCGGTGGCGCTGGCGCTCGCCCAGGAGGGCGCCGACGTCGCCGTGAACTTCCTCGACGACCGGGCGGCGGCCGAGCGCGTGGCGGCGGACGCGCGCGCGCACGGCCGCCGCGCCCTCGTCGTGCCGGGCGACGTTTCCCGGCGCGCCGAGGTCGAGGCGATGGTGGCGACGACGGTCAAGGAGCTGGGCGCGCCCGACATCGTCGTCAACAACGCCGGCGTCTTCCCCCGGGCGCCGTTCCTCGAGCTGGACGAGCGCGAGTGGGACCACGTGCTCGGCGTCAACCTGAAGGGGAGCTTCCTCACCGCCCAGGCGGCGGCGCGGGCGCTCGTCGCCGCCGGCCGGGCCGGCGCCATCGTCAACCTGGCCTCCTCGGCGGTGCGCGGCGATCCCCGCGGCGTGCACTACTCCTCCAGCAAGGCCGGGGTGGTGGGGCTCACGCGCGCGATGGCGCTGGCGCTGGCGCCGCACCGGATCCGCGTCAACGCGCTCGCGCCCGGGCTCACCGACACGGCCCAGCCGCGCCACGGCAACACCGAGGAGCAGATCGCGGCCCGGGCGCGCGAGATCCCGCTGGGACGCATGGCGCAGCCGGAGGAGATCGCGCGCGTCGCGGTGTTCCTGGCCTCGGACGACGCCGCCCAGATCACCGGCGAGTTGATCCACGTCAACGGCGGCGTGTACATGGCATGATGGAGGCGCCGGAGGCCGCCATGAGCCACGTGCGCTACATCGACAAGACGACGACGTACTACCGCGGCGAGGGCTACGCGACGCCGTATCGCTGGGCCCACTTCGACGACATCCCGTTCACGCCGCTGACCCGGCCGCTGGCCGGCTGCCGGGTAGGGCTGGTCACCAGCAGCGAGATGGCGATCATCGGCGAGCCCGGCGTCTGGGCCGAGAACGACCCGCGGCGCGATCCCTACGCGCTGCCGACCAGCACGCCGGTCGA
>DASSLH010000612.1:0-3885 GCA_035689625.1 Candidatus Methylomirabilota bacterium
CGGCTCGTGGCGCGTGTCCGTCGCCAGCGCGGGCGCGGCGGCCGGCGGCGCCGGCGCGGCCGCGAGCGCGCGGAGCTGGCGGCGCACCTTGTCCGGCTCGTAGTGGCGGATCAGCCCTTCCAGCACCTGCGGCAGGCTCGAGCACGGCACGCCCTCGAGCACGCGCAGGCCCTGCGTGGCCTGCGGGCCCGACGAGCCGCCGACGAACACGTCCACGGCGTCCACCGGCTTGCCGTCCACGTTGACCTTGACGCCCAGCAGGCCGATGTCGGCGACGGTGTGGTTGCCGCACGCCGCCGGACAGCCGGACCAGTGGATGCGCAGCGGCCGGCCGTGGTGGATCTTGCTCTCCAGCGTGCGCGCGATCTGCAGCGCCCGGTTCTTCGTCTCGATGACCGCCAGGTTGCAGAACTCGACGCCCGTGCAGGACACGAGCCCGCGCATGATCTCCGAGGGGTCGTAGCGCAGGACCTTGAGCAGCGGCTCGGTGGTGAGATTGCCGAGCTTGGTGTCGGGCACGTGGGGGACCACGACGTTCTGGTCCGGCGTGAGCCGCACGTCGCCGGTGCCGTACGTCTCGGCCAGGCGCGCCAGCTCGATCAGCTGATCGCCGCTGACGCGGCCGACCGGGACCAGCAGGCCCGCGTAGCTCAGCCCCGGGCGCTGCTCGCGGAAGATGCCGACGTGGTCGGTGGACCTGGCCGTGCGGGCGTCGGTGCCGGCCCGGGCCAGCTCGTGGCCCAGGCGCGCCTCCAGCGCGGAGCGCAAGCGCGCCTCGCCCCACGCCTCGACCAGGAAGGCCAGGCGGATTTTGTTGCGCGCCTCGCGGCTGCCGTGGTCGCGGAAGAGCAGCACGATCGCGCGGCAGACCGCCACCGCCTCGTCGGGTGTGACGAAGACGTCGAGCGGCGTGGCGACGCGGTAGCCACCCGAGCCCTGCTTGCCGCCCACCAGCACGTTGAAGCCGGCCACGGTGGCGCCGTCCGTCTCGCGGGTGGCGGGCACCAGCGCCAGGTCCTGCGTCTCGGCGTGCGTGCAGTTCTCGCGGCAGCCGGTGATCACGACGTTGAACTTGCGCGGCAGGTTGGTGAACGCGCGGTCGCCCACGAAGCTGTCGCTGAACGCGCGCGCCACCGACGAGGCGTCGAACAGCTCGTGGCGCGTGAGGCCGGCCACCGGGCAGCCGACGACGTTGCGGACGTTGTCCATGCCGGTCTGCAGCGTGAGCAGGCCGACGGCGCGCAGCCGCTCGAGCACCGCGGGGACGTCGCCGATCGTGAGCCAGCGCAGCTGCATCTGCTGGCGCGTGGTGATGTCGGCCAGGCCGCGCCCGTGCTGGTTGGCCAGCGCGCCGAGCGTGCGCAGCTGGGCGGCGTCGGTGAGGCCGTTCGGGATGCGGATGCGCATCATGAAGTGGCCGGGCGTGTGCTTGCGCAGGAAGACGCCCCACCACTTCAGCCGCTCGACGTCGCCCTCGGGAATCGCGTCGGCGCCCGCCTCGGCGAAGCGCACGATGTCGGCGCCGACGTCGAGGCCGTCCTTCTCGGACTTGATCTGCTCGATCCTGTTCACGCCGCCCTCCCGCCGGAAAACAAAAAAGGGCGCTTTCCCTTCGCTGGGGAAAGCACCCTTGCTTTCGCGCACGCCCGTCCTCGGTCGCGCGCTGAGGTTCCCCTAACAAGGCGTGTGCCAACGGCCGCGCGCGGCGAAGTGCGCGAAACGACGACGATCGGCTCCCGCGGGGGCGCGCGCGAGTGCTGAACGGATGGGCAGCCGCCGGGCCGCTGCCCAATGCGCGGGCGCCCGCGCGCTACAATCGCCGGCACATGCGCATCGTGGCCTGGAACATCCGCGCCGGCGGCGGGCGGCGCGCGGCGGCGATCGCTCGGCAGCTCGGCCGCTGGGCGCCCGACGTCGTCGTGCTCTCGGAGTTCAGGGCGACGCCGCCCAGCGCCGTGCTGGCGGCGGCGCTGGCCGAGGCCGGCCTGCGCCACCAGCTCACGACCGCGGACCGGCGCCGGCCGGCGCGCAACGCGCTCCTGCTGGCGGCGCGCTGGCCGCTGCGCGCCCTGCGCATCGGCACGGCGCCGGCCGAGCGCTGCCGCTGGCTGACCGCCGCGGTGGACGGGCCGGTGCCCCTCGTCGTCGGCGCGCTGCACGTGCCCAACCGCGTCAGCGGGCGCAAGTACCCGTTCCTCGACGCCGTGCTGGCCTGCGCCCGGGACTGGCGCCTGGGCCCCGCGCTCATCGTGGGCGACACGAACTCCGGCCGGCGCGGGCTCGACGAGCAGGTGCCGGCCTTCAGCCTGCGCGAGGAGGGCTGGATCGATGCGCTGGCCGGGTGCGGCTGGCGCGACGCGTTCCGTCACCTGCGGCCCGCGGCGCGCGCCTACACCTGGTACTCGCCGAACGGCCGCAACGGCTTCCGCATCGACCAGGCCTTCGTGAACGCCGCGCTGCTGGCGAGCCTGAAGGAGGCGGTTTACACCTGGGGCGGCACCCGCGGGCGCCGGCGCGACGCGCTCAGCGATCACGCCGCCCTGCTGGTGAACCTCGCGGGCTGAGCGGTGACGCGGCAGACGCTCATCGTGATCGCCGTCGTCGGCGCGCTGGTGCTGACGCTGCTCGTGCTCGCCTGGCGCGAGAACGAGCGACGCTACGACGCCTTCCGCGTCAGCGGCTGTCTCGGCGACAGCGGCCAGGCCGCGCTCGGCGTCACCCAGCCGTGCGCGGGCGGCAAGCGCCTCTGCCGCGACGCGCGGCCGCTGTTCGACTGGCGCCACGCCTGCGACTGAGCCTGGGCGCGCCTCGTCACTCACTCGGCCAGCTTGAACATTCCCTCGCTGAGGCCGAGCGCGCTCTTGCCGATCGCCTCGAGCATCCGATCCATCGTGGGCGGCATGAGGGTGGCGGTGCGGACGTCGCGGAAGGCGCGCTCGAGCGGGAAGTCGCGGTAGGCGCCGCGGCCGCCCACGACCTGGATGGCCTTGGACGTGACGTCGAGGCCGACCTCGGTCGCCAGGTACTTCGCGCGATTGGCGAGGTTGCCGCGGTCGGTGAGACCGGCCGGCGCCCAGCGGGCGGCCGCGTCGTCCAGCACGAGCCGGGCGGCGTCGAGATGCGCGACGAGGCCGCCGACGTGGCGCTGCACGGCGGGATCCTGCGCGACCGGCACGTTGTCCGGGCGCACGACGCGCTGCTTGGCGTAATCGATCGCGAAGGCCAGCGCCGCCTCGGCGAGGCCGACGTAGACGGCCGCGTAGCCGAGGCCGAAGCTCTCGACGACGCCGGCCTGGGTGGCGGCGCCGGGACGGCCCAGCACGGCGTCGCCGGCAATGCGCGCACCGGTGAACGTCACCGAGGGACTGTAGGTCCCGCGCATGCCGAGCGTGTCCCACTTGCCGTCGGTGGCCAGCCCCGGCGTGTCGGCGGGCACGAGTGCCAGCACCAGCGACTTGCCCATGTCGCTCTCGCCGTCCAGCGCGCACCAGACCATGTAATAGGAGGCGCCCAGCGCCATCGTGCAGAAGTGCTTGACGCCGTCCACGACCCAGCCGTCGCCGGCGGCGCGGATGGCGGTCTCCATCAGGAAGGTGCGCGAGAGGCTCACGGCCGGCTCGCTGCCCCAGGAGCCGAACAGCTTGCCGCCGCGCACGACCTCGGCGAAGTAGCGCTGCTTCTGCGCCTCGCCGGCGAGCGCGTCGATGAAGCGCATGACCGTCGAGTGCATGTGCAGCGTCATCGCGGTGCTGGCGCAACCGCCCGCCAGCACGCGGATGACGTCCACGTAAGCCGGCATGTCCAGCCCGAGCCCGCCGTGGGCGGCCGGCACGGCGCAGGCCAGCAGCCCCTCGGCGTGAAGGTCGCGCCAGGAGTCGACGGGAT
>DASSLH010000613.1:0-5033 GCA_035689625.1 Candidatus Methylomirabilota bacterium
GCGGTGACGGACAGGCGCGCGTCGCCGACGCGCAGCGCCGCGCCCGGGCGGCAGCGGCGTCCCGGGCGCACGAGCGCGCGCCAGCGCGTGGGCGTCCGCGCCTCGAGAAACAGCAGCTCCACGGCGCGCCCGCGCGCGTCCTCGGCCAGCACCCGGGCGGGGATCACGCGCGAGTCGTTGAGCACCAGGCAGTCGCCGGCCCGCAACAGGTCCGGCAGATCGAGCACGCGGCGGTCGCTCAGCCCCTCGCCGCGCCGCTCGATGACCAGCAGGCGGCCGCCGTCGCGCGCGGCCGGCGGGGCCTGGGCGATCGCGTGCGGGGGCAGGTCGTACGCGAACTCGGCGACGTCCACGGCCCCTGAGTGTACACGCCGGAGGGGACCGCGGCCGGGGCCGGACGGGCGGCCCGAAATGAGGTTGACATGTTTTTTGTAGTTAGGTATACCTAATATCGCGCCGGGCAGCCTGGCCGTCGCCCGAAGGAGATCTCGTGAAGCCGCTCGCGATCGCCCTCTCGCTGCTGGCCGTGGTCGCCGCCGCGCCCGCGCTGGCCGCCGACACGCCAGCCGAGATCCCGCTGACCATCGAGAACCACCGCTTCACGCCGGAGGAGCTGCGCGTCAAGGCCGGCGCCCCCACCGTCATCGTCATCACCAACAAGGACGCTGGCCCCGAGGAGTTCGAGAGCAAGGACCTGCGCATCGAGAAGATCGTGCCGGCCGGCAAGACCGTGCGGCTGCGCCTGCCCGCGCTGAGGGCCGGCACCTACGCCTTCATCGGCGAGTACCACGAGAAGACGGCCAAGGGCCGGATCGTCGTCGAGTAGCCATGGCCGCCACGTTCGTCGTCACCCTGCGCGAGGCCTTCGAGGCCGCCCTCCTGCTCGGGATCGTCTACACGTTCCTCGAGCGCATCGGCGCCCGCGCGCAGTGGCGCTACGTGACGATCGGCGCCGGCCTCGGCCTGCTGGGCAGTGTCCTCATGGGCGTCGCGCTGACCTACGCCTCCGGTCCCCTGCTCGACGTGGGCCCGGACGTGATCGCGGCGGTCGTCATCTTCGCCGCCGTCGCGCTGCTCACCTGGCACAGCTGGTGGATGCGCCGTCACGCCAGCGCCCTGCGCGGCGAGATCGTGCGGCGCCTGGAGGAGGCGCGGGCGGCGCGCCGCCTCTGGATGGTCGCCCTCATCGCGTTCACCGGCGTGTTCCGGGAAGGCGCCGAGACGGTCCTCTTCCTGTGGGGCCTGCTGGCGCAGGCGTCGATCGGCAGCTGGTCCGGGATCACCGGCGGCGTCCTCGGCGTCGCGGTCGCCGCCGCCCTGGGCTGGGCCATCTTCCGCGGCGGGCGCCAGGTCAACGTGCGCACGTTCTTCGCGGTGACGACGGTGATCCTCATGCTCGTCGCCGCCGGCCTGTTCAGCACCGGCCTCGGCAGGCTGCAGGCGCTCGGCGTGCTGCCGCCCAGCGACGCGGTGTGGGACACCTCGGCGGTGCTCGACGATCACGGCACCGTCGGCGGCTTCCTCGGCGCGCTGATCGGCTATCGCGCCCGGCCGTCGGCCGTGGAGGTCGCCGGCTGGCTGCTCTACGTGCTGGTCGCCGGCACGCTCGTCAGGCGGGCGGGCGCGCCGGGCGACGGCGACCGGCCGCGGACGTCGGCGCCGTCCGACTCCGTCGAAAGGATGCTGAGCCGCTCATGATCGTCTGCCTCTGCCATGCCGTCTCCGATCGCGCCATCAACGCCGCCGTCGCCGCCGGGGCGGCGACCTCGCGGGACGTCGCCCGCGCCTGCGGCGCCGGGACCGGCTGCGGTCGCTGCTGGGAACAGCTCAACCGGCTGGTGGCCGAGGCGCGCTGTGCGGGGTGTCCGGCGGCCGGCGCCCGCCACGTCTGACGGAGCGCCCATGAAAGGCCACGACCAGATCATCGCCCTGCTCAACGACGTGCTGACCGCCGAGCTCACCGCGATCAACCAGTACTTCATCCACGCCCGGATGTGCGAGAACTGGGGCTACGCGCGGCTGTGGAAGAAGATCCGCGAGGAGTCCATCGGTGAGATGAAGCACGCCGACCGGCTCATCGAGCGCATCCTCTATCTGGAGGGCGTGCCGAACGTGCAGCGGCTGGGCAAGGTCAACGTCGGCGAGACGGTGCCCGAGCAGCTCACGCTCGACCTCGCCGTCGAGGCGGCGGCGATCAAGGCGCTGAATGCCGGGATCGAGCTGGCCCGCAGCCTCGGCGACAACGGCACCCGGGAGCTGCTGGAGAACCTCCTCACGGCCGAGGAGGAGCACGCCAACTGGATCGAGGCGCAGCAGACGCTGATCCGGCAGGCCGGCGAGGCGAACTACCTGGCCCAGCAGATCAAGGAGGAGGGCTGATGCCGGCGCCCGCCGAGCCGGTGCCCCGCCCGGTCATCTCCAGCGCCGCGCTGTTCCGTGACGCGCGCGAGGTCGTCATCCGCCACGGCGCCGAGGAATATCGCCTGCGCATCACGAAGGCGAACAAGCTGATCCTGACCAAGTAGCGGTCCAACCCGGCCAGCCACCCAGAAGCGCTCGTCGCTTCCAGGCAGCGAGCCCCGATCGCGGCGCGCCGCGCGCGCCGCCTGGAGGTCTCGTGAGCCTGCGCACCGCCGCTCTCGCGTCGCTGCTCGCCCTCGCCGTCGTCGCCCCCGCCGGGCCGGCCGCCGCCGGCGACGACGAGGAGCCGACGATCGAGTTCTTCTATTCGCTCGTGACCCGCCGCCCGGTGGTGGAGCGCGAGCTGGAGTTCCGCTTCAACCACGAGAAGAGCCGCGAGGGCCGCGAGAGCGAGTTCTCGGTGGCCATCGAATTTCCCGTGCTGCCGCGCTGGCAGGTCGAGCTCGAGGTACCGGTGATCTTCACCGATCCGCGCGAGGGCGCGGGCCAGATCGGCGTCGGCGACCTCGAGATCGAGACGAAATACCAGGTCTTCCGGTCGCTGCAGCCGCGCGTGCTCGTCGCCGTCGGCGCCGAGGGCAAGCTGCCGACGGGCGCCGAGCGGCGCGGCCTCGGCGGCGAGGCGGAGATCGAGGCGTTCGTGACCGCCGGGTTCGGTGCCGGGCCGGTCGAGGTCCTGTCCGAGATCGCCTACGAGTGGAACCTCAACGCCCACGTCCACGGCCAGCGCGAGGAAGAGCTGACGGCCGGCGCCGCCGTCGGCTGGCTGCTGCACCCGAAGTTCGTGCCGCTCGTCGAGCTGACGACGGTGACGCCGACCCGTGGCGAGGACGAGCGCGACGCCCCGGTCGGCCGCCCGCAGATCTACGTGACGCCCGGCATCAACCTGCGGCCCTTCCCCGGCACCACGCTGCGCATGGGCGTGCAGCTGCCGATCACCCCCGCCCGCCAGTTCGACTACGCCGTCCGCGCCGGCCTGGTGTGGGAGTTTTGAGCCGCCGCGGCGTCAGCCGATCCGGGAGCCGGGCGGGACGGCGCGGTCGGGGTGCAGGAGGATGACGGCGCCGTCGGCGTCGTAGGCGCCCATCACGAGCACCTCGGAGACGAACGGGCCGATCTGCTTGGGGGGGAAGTTCACGACGGCGACGACGTGGCGGCCGACGAGCTCGGCCGGCTGGTAGCGGGTGGTGATCTGCGCGCTCGAGCGCTTCACGCCGAGCGGCCCGAAGTCGATCGTGAGCTTGTAGGCCGGCCGCCGCGCCTCGGGGAACGGCTGGGCGTCGACGACGACGCCCACCCGCATGTCCACCTTCTCGAAGTCCGACCAGGCGATCACCGCGCGGTGCGCTGCAGCGTGCTGAGGACCGTGCCCGGGTAGTAGAACTCGAGGATCTGCGGCGCCGTGTAGCCCTGCTCGGCCATGCCCTTGGCGCCCCACTGACACATCCCCACGCCGTGGCCATAGCCGCGGCCGGAGAAGTGCGCCGTCTGGGCGTCCACCGCCACCGCGAACAGCGTCGACTTGAACGTGTCGTACCCCAGCATCCGCCGGAAGTCGTTGCCGCGCAGGCGCGCGCTGCCGCGGGTGCCGTGCACCGTCACCACGGCCGCCCGCAGCGAGGGCGTACGCTCGGTGACCTCGACCGCCGTGACGCTGCCCACGCCGGCGTCGTTGCGCCGCAGCACCTCGGCGAGGTCGGCGAGCTTGACGTCGAGGCTCCAGAAATAGTGGGGCGAGCCGGCCGAGAACTCGCAGCGCACCGGCTTGAGGGCAGGCATGTTGCGGGCGGCGAAGACCGTGCGCGGATCCTCGGTGTAGCCGCCGCTCTCCGTGTGATAGAAGGCCGGGAACACCTCGCCTTCCCAGAGCAGCACCTGGCCGACGGTCTCGCGCACGGCGCCCCAGATCGGCGAGGCCGCCGGCACGACGCCGGCGTAGCCCTGGTTGGCCGTCGAGGCCACGATGTGGTACGGCCTGGCGCCAGCGATCGTGCGGTGATAGGCCGCATAGGTGCGCGCCACGATGGCCTGGGCGCGCAGCGCCTCCAGCGGCCACCTGTCGCCGGCCTCGGCGCGCAGCACGCCGACGACGTAGTCCTCGAGCGGCAGCTCGTTGACGACGGCCATGCCGTCGCCGTTGCGCACGATCTCCAGCGCGGCCGCGTAGTCGCGCCCGTTGAACCGGATCGGCCGCTCGCTCACCAGCCGGAATCCCGCCGCCCGCGCGCCGTCGATCTCGACGCCGGCGCCGGCCGCCACCGCGCGCACGACGGCGGCGTGCCGCGGCGTCGTCGCGCAGCCGCCGCAGGCCCCCAGCTCGCTGACCTCGATGTCCTGGCCGCGCAGCTCGACGCTGCGCGCGCTCTCGACGAGCGCCACGCGGATCGTCTCCAGCGCCGCGGCCGGCGAGGCCAGCCCGAGCGCCAGCAGCGCCGCCACGCCGACGGACGCCGCCGCGCGCCTCACCGACGCCCGAAGAGCCAGAGGAGCAGCGTGAGGATCACGCTCAGCAGGATGGAGGTGCCCACCGGGAAGTAGACGCTCCAGTTCCCGCGGTGAATGGCGATGTCGCCCGGCAGCCGGCCCAGCCACGGCAGCCGGCCGGCCAGCAC
>DASSLH010000614.1:0-5113 GCA_035689625.1 Candidatus Methylomirabilota bacterium
CCGCGGCGGCGACGTCGCCGCCGGCGTCGGCGAGGTCGAGGCCGCGCTGGGACCGATCGACGTGCTGGTCAACAACGCCGGCGTGATCTTCGAGAAGAAGACGGTGGAGGTCACCGACGAGGAGTGGGAGCGGGTGCTGGCCACCAATCTCACGTCCATGTTTCGCTTCGCCCGCGCGGTGGCGCCGGGTATGATCGCGCGCGGGCACGGCAAGATCATCAACATCGGCTCGATGTACGGGCCGCTCGGCGTGGCGCGCTACGCCGCCTACTGCGCGACGAAGGCCGGCGCCGAGGGGCTCACGCGCGCCCTGGCGGTGGAGTGGGCGCGGCACGGCATCCAGGTCAACTGCGTGGCGCCGGGCTACATGAACACCGACGTCAACCGCGCGGCCTTCGCCGACGAGCGGACGGCCGCGCTGTTCCTGTCGAAGATCCCGCTTCGGCGGGTGGGCGAGCCGGAGGAGCTGGGGCCGCTGATCGTGTACCTGGCCTCGCCGGCCTCCGCGTTCATGACCGGGCAGACGATCTATTTCGACGGGGGCCAGACGATCGCCTGGTGATCGCGCCCCCCACGGGAGACTCGCGATGGAGCTGAATCTGGCAGGCAAGAGCGTCGTCGTCACCGGCGGCGCCTCCAACATCGGCCGCGCCATCGCGCTGGCGTTCGCGCGCGAGCGCTGCCACGTGACGATCGCCGACGTCGACGAGGCGCAGGGCAAGAAGGTCGCCGGCCAGGCGAGCGCCGCCGGCGCTGCCTCGGCGGTGGCCGCGCGGACCGACGTGACGAGCTGGGAGTCCGTGCGGGCGATGGTCAAGGACGTCGAGGGCCGGCGCGGCGCCGTGGACGTGCTGGTCAACAACGTCGGCTGGACGGAGGACCGCCTGTTCGTCGAGAAGACGCGCGAGGAGTGGGAGCGCGAGATCCAGCTCAACCTCTGGGGCATGATCAACTGCACGCGGGCCGTGCTGGACGGGATGATCGCTCGCAAGGCCGGCGCGATCGTCAGCCTGGGCTCCGACGCCGGCCGCATGGGCGAGTTCCGCGAGGGTGTCTACGCCGCCTGCAAGGCCGGCGTGATCGCGCTCAGCAAGACGCTGGCCCGCGAGAACGGTCGCCACGGCATCCGCCTCAACGTCGTGTGCCCGGGCATGACGGTGCCGGAGTCGGACGAGGACATCAGCGAGCGCAGCATGTGGACCCAGGAGACGAACCGGCAGTTCAGCACGGCCGAGATGAAGGCGCGGATCGCCAAGGCCTACCCGCTGCGGCGCATCGGCCGCCCCGAGGACGTGGCCGGCGCCGTCGTGTTCCTGGCCTCCGACGCCGCCTCGTTCGTCACCGGCCAGACGCTGTCGGTGAGCGGCGGCTACACGATGATGTGAGGAGCGCGCCCATGGACCTGGCCACCGTCAGCTACGCCACCGCCGCCGGCATCGCCCGGGTGGTCCTCAACCGCCCGGCCCAGCTCAACGCGATCTCCCCCGAGCTGCTGGAGGATCTCGACCGCGTCTGCGCCGCCGTCGAGGGCGACGCCGGCGTGCGCGTGGTGACGCTCACCGCGGCCGGCCGCGCGTTCTGCGCGGGCGCGGACCTCAAGGCCGTGCAGTCGCTGGTGCCCGACGCCCAGCGCTGGGCCGGCTTCATGCGGCTGTGGCATCGCGTCTTCAACCGCATCGAGGCGCTGCCGGTGCCGGTCGTCGCCGGCGTGCACGGCCTGGCGCTGGCCGGCGGCCTCGAGCTGCTCCTCGTCGCCGACCTCGTCGTGATGGATGCGACGGCGCGCCTGGGCGATCAGCACGCGAACTTCGGCCTGATCGCCGGCGGCGGCGGCAGCCAGCGGCTGCCGCGGCTGATCGGCGCGCGCCGGGCGAAGGAGCTGATGCTGCTGGGCGGCTGGCTCGACGCCGACAAGGCGCTGGCCTGGGGCCTCGTCAACCAGGTCGTCCCGGCCGGCGAGGTGGCGGCGGCGGTCGAGGCCATGGCGCGCCCGCTCGCCGACAAGAGCGTGGGCGCCGCCCGCACGGTCAAGCGGCTGGTGGCCGAGGCGTTCGACGTCACCCTGGCCGAGGGGCTGCAGACGGAGCTGCGGCTGGCCGGCGAGCACATGCGCTCGGCCGACGCCGCCGAGGGACTGGCGGCCTTCGCCGCCAAGCGCGCGCCCGTGTTCCGCGGGCGCGGCGAGCGAGGCGCCTGATGGACTTCGCCTTCACGCCCGAGCACGAGACGCTCAGCCGCACGCTGCGCCAGTTCGCGCGCAAGACCCTGGCGCCGCGCTCGGCGGAGTGGGACAAGAGCGGGGAGTTTCCCTGGGACGCCTGGCGGCAGCTGGGCGAGCTCGGCCTGCTGGGCCTGCGCATCCCGCCGGCGTACGGCGGCCAGGACGCCGACTACCTGACGTTCGGCATCGCCATGGAGGAGATCGCGCGCGGCGACTTCAGCTGCACGTACGGGCTGCAACTGGCCGGGCTGGCCGGCGAGATCCTCGGCGCCAACGCCGGGGAGGAGGTCAAGCGCCGCTGGCTGCCGCCGACGGCGCGGGGCGAGGCGGTCATCGCGCTGGCGCTGACCGAGCCTGGCGTGGGCTCCGACGCCGCCAACCTCGCGTGCCGGGCGGTGCGCAAGGGCGACGAGTACGTGCTCACCGGCGAGAAGTCCGGCATCAGCCTGGGCATGGTCGCGCAGGCGGCGATCGTGTTCGCGCGCACCGGCGGCGAGCGCGCCCGCGGCGTCAGCGCCTTCGTCGTCGACCTCGACGCGCCGGGCGTGTCCCGCAGCGCGCTGCGCGACATGGGCACGCACGCCGTGCGCCGCGCGGTGATCGCCTTCGACGGCGTGCGCCTGCCGGCCGCCCATCGGCTCGGCGACGAGGGCCAGGGCTTCTACCAGGTCATGCGCGGCTTCGACTACAACCGCATCGGCATCGCGCTGGCGTGCCTGGGCACCGCCGCCGAGTCCGTCGAGCAGACGATGGCCTACGTGCGCGAGCGCAAGGCGTTCGGCCAGGCGCTGGCGTCCTTCGAGGGCGTGTCGTTCGCGATCGCCGAGGCGGCCACGCACATCGAGGCCTGCCGCTGGCTCTGCTACCGCGCGTTGTGGCTGGCCGACCAGGGTCAGCGGCACACGAAGGAGTCCGCGATGACCAAGTGGTGGGCGCCCCGCCTGGCCGTCGAGACGATCCACCGCTGCCTGCTGCTGCACGGCCACTACGGCTACACCGACGAGCTGCCCTTCGAGCAGCGCCTGCGCGACGTGATCGGCCTGGAGATCGGCGACGGCACCGCCGAGGTCATGAAGATGGTCGTGGCGCGCGAGCTGCTGGGACGCGAGAGCCTGCCGTACCGCCTGCCGCCGTCCTGAGCGGCGGCGTCAGTCCTCCACGGCCAGCGTGACGGGCTCCCCGGCGCCGTAGAAGTACGCGCCCCGGCCGGCGGCGCCGCCGACCACGGCGATGTCGAAGCAGCTCGGATCCTCCACCACGGGAATCGGCAGGTCGGGATGCTCCAGCAGCCAGCCGAGCTCGGGGTGAGCGACGGCGATCGCCTTGCGCTCCTTGTTGAGGATCATCGTGCCGACCGGCAGCCGTGCCGCCCGGTAGAGCGCGGCCTGGATGCGCGCGCGGTCCCAGCCGGCGCCCGCGAAGACCTGCGCGTGCTCCGGACAGATGAACAGCGTGTTGTGCTCCTTCTCCTCCGTCTTCGTCCGGGGATCCGCCCGGCGTCCGCACAGCCACATTCCGGTGCCGACCTGGGCCACGTTCGTGGCCGCCGTCGCGAACACGGTGACGAGGGTGTCCGGCGTGGTGCTCATGAAGTCGTGGAGCTCGCACATGCCGTAGACGAAGTGCACCGTCACCGTGCTGGCGTCGGCGGAGAACCCGCGGTCGACGTGGTAGGCCGGCCACGGGCTCTCGCGCTCGTTCTCGGCGCAGCAGAGGCTGTACTTCAGCGGCGAGCCGATCGTGTCCATGTCGGAGACGCCGACGTAGGTGTGGCCGATGTTCATCATCGTCAGGCGCACGGCCCGGCCCAGCACGGTGTTCGACGCCGACGGCGCCCCCGGCCCGAGCGCGCAGATGCCGGCGTTGAGGTGGGCCTGGCGCGCTCGCGGTCCGTTGACCAGCACCAGCGGCGCGTGCGGTCCCGTCGACATGGCCTTGTTGCGCAGGTACATCTTCGGCTCGGCCAGGCAGCGCACGGCGGTCATCAGCAGCGGCAGGTGCTCGGGGCCGCAGCCGGCCATGACGGCGTTGACGGCCAGCGCGCGCACGGTCGCGATGCCGAACCCCGGCTCCAGCGTGGCGATCACGTCATCGGGGCCGCGGCGGGTGCCGCGCAGCATGGCCTCCACGGCGCGCTCGGTGGGCGCCGCGAGCGGGAAGCCGTCGCTCCAGCCGCGCTGCAGGAAGTCGGCGTTCATTCGTGACCAGGCGGCCAGCAGGTCGTCGCCCTCGTACACGAGGCGATCGGGCAGCGCCGGCCGCTCCTCGACGGCGGGCGGCTCGACGGGCGCGGTGAGGCCGGCCAGGACCTGCGGCAGCGCCTCGTCCACCATCGCGTGCACGGCCTCGGGGCGCTGGTTGGTGAACGGCAGTGGCACGACGGCCAGCGGCAGCCCCGGCAATCCGAAGCTCGCCGCGCTGCGCTGCGCGTCGTGCACGAACGTCCTCGCCGTGAAGACGACCGTCGGGATCCCGCGCCGCTCCAGCTCCACCATGTCGTGGCACCCCCACGACGTGCACGACCCTCAGTCGTTGGTGGTGCCGACGACGGCCTGGACCTCCGAGGCGATGCGGTCGGCGTCCTCCGCGGTGCAGTGCCGCATGAGCCAGCCGACCGAGCCGGTGTAGCGGCGGAACCGCAGGCCGGGGAAGCGGGCACCCAGCTGCTGCTCGACGCGATCGAGCGCGGCGTCGCCGCCAGCCTTCATGTTCCAGTACAGCCCGATCGTGGTCCCGGCGAGATCGCGCAGGCGAGCCGCGGGCTTCACCGAGTACTCGACGATCTTCGCCACGGGATTGAGGATCTCGAGCTGCGGCATGGACGACCTCCTTCGTCGGCGACGGGCGGCTGCCGTCCGTACTCTATCACTCGCGGCTTGCCTTGGCGCGGCC
>DASSLH010000615.1:0-4175 GCA_035689625.1 Candidatus Methylomirabilota bacterium
GCCGCGATGACCGCGCGCACATCGGCGGCGTGCTCGGCGCTCGCGCGGAAGCGGTCGAGGCTGTTCGGATGGTCGGAGGGCGCGTCCACGACCGCGACGAGCAGATCGTGCGCGGCGAACCGCGCCCGGTTGCGCACCAGGAAGTTGCCTCCCAGCGCCATGCCCCCCGCGCCGAGGTGCAGCGCGCCGTTGCCGCCGGCGAAGAGGATGACGCTGGCGCGCGGCTCGCCGGCCGGCCGCACCAGCAGGAACGACGTGCTGACGCCGGGCCGCGTGGCCAGCGTCTTCAGCTCGTCGGCCGCCGCCACCGGGATGGCCAGCGCGAGAACACACGCGAGCGCGGCGACGAGGCGGCCGCTCATGCGCGGAAGCGGTGCGAGCGGGCGACGTGAAGCTGGTAGGCCTCGAGCTCGGCGTCCAGCCGCCGCCCGCTCCAGCCGCACAGCGTGGCCAGGCGCCGGGCGATCGCCTCGGCGCAGTCGCGGCCCTGGCAGCGGCTGGTGCCGATGCCGGTGCGGCGCAGCAGGAAGTCCTGCAGCGAGACCGTCATCTCCTCCTGCACGGCGTGGTGGAGCTGGGCGACGACGTCCGGATTCGAGGGGCACAGCGGCTCGGCGCCGCCGGGCACCTTGCCGGCCAGCTCGACCACGCGGCGGTAGTTGCGCCCGTAGAGCGCGACCAGCGTCTGCAGCGTCTCGCGCGGCAGGCCGCTGGCGGCCACGTCGGCGGAGACGTCGAGCCACGTGTGCGCCTCCACGCGCCCCACCTCCTCGTCGACGCCGTCCAGCGTGAGCTGCGCCGTCCGGGCCGGGCCGCCGCGGCCCAGCAGCCGCACCACGCGGTCGCCCAGCTGCTCGGCCAGGCTGCGGAAGCACGTGAGCTTGGTGCCGGTGACCGAAAGCAGGCGCCCGCCGGCCTCCTCCACCACCTCGTGGGCGCGCGAGACCTCCGAGGCGCGGCGGCCCTCCGCGAAGGACAGCGGCCGCACGCCGGCGTAGGTGTACAGCACCTCGTCGGCGGCCACGCGCGGGTCGGGCACCACCTGGCGCACCTCGCCGAGCAGATAGGCGACCTCGGCGCGGGTGGCGTGGACGCGGTCCAGGTCGCCGTCGAAGTCGGTGTCGGTCGTGCCGACCAGCGAGAAGTCACGCCACGGGATGACGAAGATCATCCGCTCGTCGGCCGTCGAGTGGTAGATCGCCCGCTCGGTGAGGCGCGGCAGCAGGCAGTGGATGCCCTTCGTGCGGCGCAGCACGTGCGGCCCGCGGTCGCTCACGCGCGCCAGCGCGCGCAGGTCGTCCACCCAGGGCCCGCTGGCGTTGACGACGACGCGCGCGCCCAGCGTGGCGACGGCGCCGGTCAGCAGGTCGCGCACGGTCACGCCGTTGAGCGCGCCGCCGGCGCCGCGGCGCAGGCCCTCGACCTGGGCGTAGTTGAACGCGCGGGCGCCGCGCCGGCATGCCGACAGCACGTTCTCCAGGCACAGCCGCTCGGGATAGAGCAGCAGGTCGTCGAAGTAGTAGCCGGCGCCGCGCAGGTCGTCGGGGCGGATCCCCGGCTCCAGGCTCAGCGCGTCCACCGCCCGCAGGACGCGATAGCGCTCGCGCTGGCGCCCCGGCGTGAGCCAGTCGTAGAGCGTGAGCCCGATGCGCACCTTGACGAGGCCGCGGGAGGACTCGCGGTAGATCGGCACCAGGAAGGGCAGCGGCTTGACCAGGTGCGGCGCCAGGTGGCCCAGCCGCTCGCGCTCGGCCAGCGACTCGCGCACGAGGCCGAAGTCGAACAGCTCGAGGTAGCGCAGGCCGCCGTGGATCAGCTTGGAGGAGCGCGACGTCGTGGCCGAGGCGAAGTCGCCCTTCTCGACCAGCGCCACCGACAGGCCGCGCAGCGCGAGATCGCGGGCGGCGCCGGCGCCGGCCATGCCGCCGCCGACGATGACGACGTCGTAGTCGGCGTCGGCCAGCGGCCAGGGCCGCGGTGCCGCCGGCGCGTCAGCCGCCAAGCGCGTTCAGCATCACGCTGAGGCCGAGACGCAGGCCGACCGGCAGGCCGTCCTCGTTCATCTCGAACTCGGGCGCGTGGTGGGGATGCGGGCGGCCGTCGGTGGGCGACACGCCCACGCGGAAGTAGCAGCCGGGACGCGCGCGCAGGAACAGGCTCATGTCGTCGCTGGCCATCATCGGCGGCACGTCCACCAGCGCGGCCTCGCCGAGCTCGGCGGCCGCGCAGTCGCGCACGAAGGCCGTCTCCCGCCCGTGGTTGATCGTGACCGGGCAGCCGTCGGCCTGGAACGACAGCCGCGCCTCGGTGCGGTAGGCGCGCGCCATGTTGGCCGCGTAGTCGGCCAGGCGCGCCTTGATCTGCGCCCGGATCGTCTCGTCGAACGTCCGCAGCGAGCCGCGCATCAGCGCGGTGGCCGGGATGATGTTGTGCTTGGTGCCGGCCACGAGCTGGCCAACGGTGAGCACGGCCGGCGCGTGCGCGGACACCTCGCGGGAGACGAGGTTCTGCATCCCGAGCAGGATGTTGGCGGCGGCGGTGATCGGATCGATCGACAGATGCGGGAAGGCGCCGTGACCGCCCTGTCCGCTGATCTCCACGTCGAAGAAGTCGGCGGAGGCCATGGAGGGGCCGGGCTTGACGTCCACCTGGCCCGCCGGCGTCTGCGTCGTGAGGTGCAGGCCGTACACCTGCTCGACGCGGGGATTGTCCAGCACGCCGGCGGCGATCATCGGCTCGGCGCCGGAGAACGTCTCCTCGGCCGGCTGGAAGATGAAGACCGCGGTCCCCGGTACCTGGCCGCGCCGGGCCGCCAGGATCTCGGCCAGCGTGATCGCGATCGCGGTGTGGCCGTCGTGGCCGCAGGCGTGCATGACGCCGGGCGTGCCCGACACGAACGGCGCGTCGAGGCGCTCGGTGAGCGGCAGCGCGTCGATGTCCGCGCGCCAGGCGACGGTCCGGCCCGGCGCGTCGCCGCGCAGGACGCCGACGACCCCGGTGCGGCCCACGCCGGTACGCACCTCCAGCTTGGCGGCGTGCAGTCGCTCGGCGATGATCTCGGCCGTGCGGCGTTCCTCGAACGACAGCTCGGGATGACGGTGGAAGTCGCGGCGCAGCGCGCGCAGGCTGTCGCGGCGGCGATCGATCTCCTTCGTCCAGTCGGGCGTCAGCGTCTTCATGGGTCAGGCCTCTCGACCCACGATAGTCCGCGGGCGCGGCCTTGCCAAGAGGCGGGCGTCAGGCGACGAGCGCGGCGATCGAGGGCAGCACGAGGTCGGGGCCGATCTCGGCGATGCGCGAGTCGCCGGGGCGCGTGATGCCGCTCAGCACGAGCACGGTCGTGAGCCCCAGCCGCTTGCCCATGACGATGTCCGTCTCGATCCGGTCGCCGACCATGACGCACTCGTTTGGCCTCACGCCCAGCCGCGCGAGCGCGACGTCGAGGATGATCGGCGACGGCTTGCCGACGATCACCTCCACCCGCTTGCCCGTCACCGCCTCCACCGCCGCGATCATGCCCGCGCAGTCGGGGATCTCGCCCTCGTCGGTGGGGCACGTGCGGTCGGGATTCGTCGCGATGAGCCGCGCGTCGTGCCGGCGCACCGCCTGCAGCGCCGTGTTCAGCTTGGCGTGGTCGAACGTCCGGTCGAACGCGATCACGACCCACCGCACGTCGGCGTCGGCCCGGACCTCGAACCCGTGCGCCGAGAGCTCGCCCAGCAGCGGCGGCTCGCCGATCACGAAGACCGCCGCCCCCGGGTCCAGCGTCCGCAGATGCCGCGCGAGCACGATGGACGAGTTCACCACGTCGTCGGCGCCGGCCGGAATCCCCAGCCGCGTGAGCTTGGCTGCGTAGTCGGCCCGCGTGTACAGCGGCTTGTTCGACAAGAACGCCACCCGCCGCCCAGCCGCCCGCAGCGCCGCGATCGTCTCGGCCGCGCCGGAAATCAGCGTCTCCCCGAGATAGACGGTCCCATCGAGATCGAACAGCCACCCCCGCTGGGGAAGTCGAATGGTCACGGTGTGCGATCGAGCAGCATGCGCGGTGTACGAACCAACGAGCGACGGGCGAACAAACGAGGTAGGGAGGGTCCTGTGGTCACGCCGGGCCGGCCGGCCGGGGGCTCTGCGGAGCGCCATCATGGCGAGCCGTCGTCGTCGCCCGCGCCGCGCCG
>DASSLH010000616.1:0-2156 GCA_035689625.1 Candidatus Methylomirabilota bacterium
ACGGTGACCGCAACGGACAGGTACGCGCCGACGGCGGCCCCGCCGCCTCGGCAGCTCACCCCCTGAGTAGGACAGGCCGCCTGCGTTCGCACGCCGCGAGCGCGGAGACGGCGCTGCGACGGGGCGTCCGGAGCCGTCGCGACAGCCGGGCGCAGGTGCCACGAGTTGACGTCGACTTGGCCGGCGGGGTCGTGCGAGCATGGATTCACGTGGTGGGACTTCGACTGGTTCTACTCGCCGCCTGCAGGATCGCACGCCCCATTGGTGGAGGTGACATGCACGGCAAGTGGATCAACTGCTCGGCGGCGACTTGACTCGGTAGCACCGATCGGGTGAGGCGGAGCGGTGGCCTGGGGGGTGGCCGGCCGGAGTGAGGCGGATCATGCGTCTCGTAGCTGCGGGCGCTCGAGGTGCCGCCTGCGGCCGCCTCTGGCCTACCTGGACCCGGGATTTCAAGCTCCCGGTCCTGAGCGGTGGCGTCCGCGGATCGACTCCCCGCGATCCGCCGCAACGGTTTCGTGGCGGGGGGGCGCCCGAATCCTGGCTTCTGACCTCTGATCCGTTTCGCGTGCGCGCGGCAACGAGCGACAAGTCCCTGACGTGTACGTCATCCGTGTCGGATCGAATCTCCATTCGTCACTCCTGAAGGTCCACCGATTTGACACAGATTTGCGGCACACTTGTGTCACTTCCGCGACAAACGCGTCTTGTTCTGTAACAGGCACCTGGTCATGCTATTCCGCATGGGCATCCGGCGCAGTGTTCACAGCGAGACGAGGAGTACAACGAACTCGAACCAGGGCTCCGCGAGCAGCCCTCTTCGCGGTGACGGGGCGCGCAGCGCCGATATCGAGGATGGGCCCGCTGAGTGCATACCCATGTGTGCTGGTGAGGACGCGTAGGCGACACGTAGAATGTCCGCGGATACGGTAGGCGCCTGATGGCCAGCCGCTCTCGCGCGAGCGGCTCGGGCCGCCGACTTGACGGCTGCCGCCGGTGCGCCGCGGATCCGGAGCGCACGCGGTGCTCGTATTGCACTCGCCGCCGGCGCGAAGTTGGCGAGCTCGCCGATGAGGGGGCGTCGATCGAGGAGATTGCGCGGCTGAAGGGGCTCACCGAGCGCTGGGCACGCGTCTTATTGGCGGACGAGTACAGCATCCGGGAGCGCGAGGCGCTGCGCTGCAATCGGGTCCCGGTTGAGATGGTGCTGGAGTTGGTAGAGCGCTGGCAGCAGCGGGCGCCCGAGTACAACACGTGGTCTGAGCTCGCGCGGCGGATGCGCTACCGCTCCCAGCACACGTTGCGGCGGGCGCTGGGCGCGGTTACGAAGGACGGGCGTAAGCGGGAGACGGTCGATGTTGAGTTGGCCGCCCGCTTGGTCCGAGTGATGGGCTTCACCCCGTGCGAGTTTGACTGGCTCTAGTGACGTCGGCGCGACTCAGCCTGCGGCCGCATGTCGTTTGGCCGATGTCGCCACGGAGGGCGGGCGGCTGTCGAGGTTGGTGTCGGTTTGGGTGCAGGTCGCGCTTAGCCTCGGGTTCAGGTCGTCGGCAATTCGGCCGGCGAGAAACCGAGGCTGGGAGGTTCGATGTGAGTCGGAGAGCAAACACGGTGGGCGCACACATTCCTCGTATGGCGCGGCCGGCGTGGCGCGTGGCGGTCATCGATCGCGGGGCGTTCCTCGCCGGCGCGGCGCTGGGCGCGTTGATCCTTGTGTTCGCAGGGTTTCCAGCGGCGCGGGTGATCCGTTCGGCGATGGGTATCCCGAAGCAGTCGCAGGGACTGGGGGGGTTGATCAACGCGGTGCACAACCTCGAGCAGCCGGCTATGGTCGCGGCGGCGGCGCTGGCGCCGCTGGGGATCGCGATCGGGGGCGGAGCGGTGATGCTGGGGCACCGATACGGGATGCGAATCCTGGGCGGCACGCTGGCGGGGCTGTTGATCATCGGCGTCGGCAGCGGGTTCGTCGAGTAGCCCGGGTCGATGGCGCGCACGAACACGCCGAACGAGCGGGACCCGCGGCGCCGCAGGCGGCGCCGCGGGCGGCGGCGGGGGTGGCGGCGCCAGCGGATTCAGCGCCGGCGAGTCGGGCCGCGCAGAACCTGGCGCCGCGCGGTGGCGCTCGTGCTGTGCGGGTGCGTCGGCGCCGGGGTGGC
>DASSLH010000617.1:0-3720 GCA_035689625.1 Candidatus Methylomirabilota bacterium
CACCGGCACCTGAACGAAGGAGATCCGCGGCTTCGACGCGGCTCTGCCGCAGTTCGAGGCCGCCGGCGCCCAGGTCGTGGGCGTCAGCGCCGATCACGTCGCCACGCTGGAGGCGTTCAGCAAGCAGAACGATCTGCACCATCTCCTGCTCTCGGACTTCCGCCGCCAGATGCTGCCGCAGTACGGCGCGCTGGAGACGAACGAGCAGAGCCCGATCTACCGCTACGCCAAGCGCGCCTACTTCGTCATCGATCGCGAGGGCGTCGTGCGGTACGAGAAGATCCAGGCCAACCCGCTCGACCTGCTCGACCCGCAGGAGGTGCTGGCTGCGGTGAAGCAGTCGGGAGTGAAGTGACCCGGCGACTTCTCACGGTGATGCTCGTGGCGCTGCTGCTGCCGCCGGCGGCGGCGGCAGCGCCCGACTTCGCCGCCCTCGATCTGCAGCCCTACGAGTCGCCCAGGCCGGCGCCGGCCTTCACCCTGCCCGACCTCGACGGCAAGAAGGTGGCGCTGGCCGACTTCAAGGGCAAGGTCGTCCTCCTCTTCTACTGGGCCACCTGGTGACCCGATTGCCGGGAGGAGTTGCCTTCCGTCAACGCCCTCTACCGTGAGCTCAAGCCCCAGGGGCTCGAGGTGCTGCTGATCAACTTTCGCGAGAGCCCCGACACCGTGCGCCGCACCGTGCGCGAGCGCGGCTACGTCGCCCCCGTGCTGCTCGACGAGAGCGGCGACGTCACCGGCCGCGTCTACGGCGTGTTCGGCCCGCCGACGGTCTACGTCGTGGACCGCGCCGGCCGCCTCATCGCGCGCGCGCCCGGTCCGCGCGACTGGAGCACGCCCGCCGCCAAGACGCTCGTCCGCGAGCTGCTGCGCTGAGCCGACCCCGGCTCACGATCGAACGCGCGGCCGCCGCGGCCAAGCGCGAGCGCGAGTACCGGCTGCACGTCGCCTCGGCGCCGGCGGCGTGCCTCGTCGGCCACGCGCTGCTGGTGGTCTCGGTCGCGCTGCACAACCGGTTCATCCTCGAGGCCTTCGAGCCGCTGGCCTTCGCGCGCTTCGCGATCGGGCTCATGCTGTACTCGCTCGCCGCCTGGGCCATCCTGCGTATCGGCTACCGCGCGCACCCCGGGGGTGGCTGTTCCTGGTCACCGACGTCGGCGGCACCGGGCTGAGGCTGGCGATCAGCCGCCAGTTCGTCGACCTGCATCACGCCCGGATCTGGGTCGAGAGCCGCGAGGGCGAGGGCTCCACCGTCTCGGTCGTGCTGCCGCCGGCACCGCCGCACTAGAAAACTTTTTCCGCTCGCCCGGCCGCCGCCGCTGTCACGCTGTCGCGCGCGTTGACAGCGCGTCATCGCGCGGACAGCGCCGTCACGTCGGCTCCGCACGTCGCGTCAAGCACGATAGGTCGTTGCGGCGCATGCCGCGCTTGGTGCATTTCTTGCGTCTCGCACGCGCATCATGGCCTGGCGCGTTGTCAGCGTCCGCGCGTATTTCCTGACGATCGTCACGCTGGCCCTCCTCGCCGCTCTCGTCCTCGTCCTCGACCTCGCCCGCCACCAGCGCCGCGAGCTCGCGGCCGCCGCCGGCCAGCAGGCCTACCGCCTCGCCCGGGTGGCCGCCGGCGTCCACGCCCGCAGCCTCGCCGACGCCCACCGCACGCTGGAGCTGCTCGGCCGCTTCCCCGAGGTCCGCGCCGGCGAGGCCGGCGGCTGCGCCGCCCTGGTCGCCGAGCTGCGCCGCCGCTTCCCCCGTTACCTCGACCTCGGCGTCGCCCACCCCGGCGGCACCGTCTTCTGCAGCGCGACCGGCCGCCTCCGCGACAGCCTCGCCGATCGCCCGTGGTTTCGCAGCGCCGCCGAGTGGCGGCAGCTCGGCGTGGGCGGCTACCACGACGGCGGCAACGGCCGGCCCGCCGTCGACGTCGCGGCGCCGGTCCTCGACCTGCGCGGGCGGCTCACCGCCGTCGTGTTCGCCGTCGTCGAGCTGCCGTGGCTGCGCGAGCTGGCCACCGACGCCGACTTGCCCGGTGGCGCCGTCGTCGCGCTCGTGGACCGCGACGGTTACGTCCTGGCCCGCCATCCTCCCCTTCCCGCCGGCCGCGAGGCGCCGCGCGCCGATCCCGAGCTCGTGCGCATGCTGGGTGCGCAGGCGGGCGGCGTCATCGAGCAGGCGACGCTCGACGGCGCGCCGCACCTGCTCGGCTTCACGCGCACCACCGACGGCGCCTGGCTGATCGTCGGCGTGCCGCCGGCCACCATGACCGTCGGCGGCCACACGATCGCCGACGGCGTCGCCTGGATCGTCGTCATCGGCATCCTGGTGCTGGTGGCCGCCGTCGTCGGCACCGAGACGCTGCTGCGCCGCCGCATCGAGCGCCTCGTCGCGACCGCCCGGGCGCTGGGCGCGGGCAACTTCGGCACGCGCACGGGCTGGCGTGACACCGGCAGCGAGCTCGGCCAGGTCGGCCACGCGTTCGACGAGATGGCGGCCGAGATCGAGCGCCTGAACCGCCGCACGGAGCTGATCCTCGACGCCGTCAACGAGGCGATCGTGGGCGTCGACACCGGGGAGCGGGTGACGTTCGTCAACGCGGTGGCGGCGGCGCTGCTCGGCGTGCCGGCCGCCGAGCTGGTCGGCCGCTCGCTGCACGGCGTGCTGCGCGACGCGAGCGCCGCCGCCGCTGGCTGCCCCCTCTGCGCGGCGCTCCAGGCCGGCGCGGTGCAGCAGAGCGCCGACGCGCTGCTCACGCGAGGTGACGGCGTGGCGGTGCCGGTGGAGTACACGTGCACGCCCAAGCACGAGGGTGGCCGCCGCGTCGGCGCCGTCGTCGCGCTCAAGGACATCACCGCCCGCAAGCGCGCCGACCAGGAGCGCCAGCGCCAGCGCGACAGCCTCTACCAGCGCGACAAGCTCGCCTCGATGGCCACGCTGCTGGCCGACGTCGCCCACGAGCTGAACAATCCGCTCACGGTCATCATCGCCGGCGCCACGCTGCTGCGTGACGCCACCACCGACGAGGGCGTGCACCGCCGCGCCGAGCTGCTCGAGCAGGCGGCCGAGCGCTGCGCGTTGACGATCCGCAACTTCCTGGCGCTCGTGCGCCAGTACCCCGCCACCCGCGAGGAAGTCGCGCTCGATCGCATTGTGAAGGAGACGCTGGCGCTGGTCGCCTACCAGCTGGAGGTGGACGAGGTGAGCGTGGATCTCACGCTGGCGCCCGACCTGCCGGTCGTCTGGGCCGATCCGCACCAGCTCCACCAGGTCGTCCTCAACCTGCTCACCAACGCCCGCCACGCCCTGCGCTCGACACCGCCGCCCCGGCGGCTGGCGCTCACGACGCGCTTCGACGCGGAGACGGGCCGCGTCGTGCTCGAGGTCGCCGACTCCGGTCCGGGCGTCCCGCCCGAGCTGCGCGGCTACGTCTTCCGGCCATTCTTCACGACCAAGTCACCGGAGGAGGGCACCGGGCTCGGGCTGGCGCTCTGCCACGACATCGTGGCCGCGCACGGCGGCAGCATCCGCGTGGAGACGGCGCCGGGGGGCGGCGGGCTGTTCATCGTCGAGCTGCCGATCGGGCGGCCGGAGGACGCGACGGGCGCGGCGGCGACGCCCGCCGCGCAGCCGGTGCGGCAGGGGCGCGTGCTGGTCGTGGACGACGACGTCGAGCTGGCCGGCGTGCTCGCCGCGGCGCTGCGCTCGGAGGGCCACTCGGTGGAGA
>DASSLH010000618.1:0-8639 GCA_035689625.1 Candidatus Methylomirabilota bacterium
GACGCGCAGCACCGCGCGCGTGTCGGCGTCGTCCTCCACGACGAGGCCGGCGCGATGATCGCGGCGGCCGGCCGGATCGGCGCCGGCGCGCAGCGCGGCCGGCCGCGCCGCGGCCACCGGGATCTCCACGCTGAACGTCGCGCCGCGGCCGCGGCCGTCGGAGTGGGCGCGCACAGTGCCGCCGTGCAGCGCGGTGAGCCGCCGCACGAGGTCCAGCCCCAGGCCGAGGCCGCCGGCGCGCGACTGCGAGACCTGGCGGAACGGCTCGAAGAGCACCGCGAGATCGCCGGCGGCGATGCCCTCGCCGGTGTCCTCGACCTCCAGCACGGCGCGGTCGCCGCGCGCCTGCAGGCGCTCGGCGACGCGGCCGCCGGCCGGCGTGAACTTCACCGCGTTGGACACGAGGTTGGTGGTGATCTGCTGCAGCCGGGCCGCGTCGCCCCACACCTGCAGCGGCGCCGCCGGCAGCGTGGTCGTGAGCCGCACCCGGTTCAGGCGGGCCGTCTCGTCGAACGACTCGGCGGCCGCGCGCACCGGATCGCGCATGTCCACCGTCTCGAAGCGCAGCGTGAACTTGCCGTGCACGATGCGCGAGAGGTCGAGCAGGTCGTCCACCAGCCTGACTTGTTGCCGGATGTTGCGGTGGATCGCCTCCAGCGCGCGGCTGGTGACGTCGTCGAGCGGGCGGTGGCGGCGCAGCACTTCCGTCCACCCGAGGATCGGCTGCAGCGGCGCCCGCAGCTCGTGCGACAGCGCGGCGATGAACTGGTCCTTGGACCGGCTGGCCTCCTCGGCCGTCTCCCGCGCCGCCTCGATGTCGCGGCGGCCGCGGACCTCGGCGGTCACGTCCTTCCAGGTGACGACCACGGCCTCCACGCTGCCGTCCGGCCGGCGCAGCGGATGCGCGCTCGCGCGCAGGTGATGGCGGCCGCTGGCGGGATGGTCGAACAGCATCGGCGCGTCGGTGAGCACCTCGCCGCGCAGGCCGCGGGCCGACGGGTACTGCGCGAGCGGTAGCGGGCGCCCGTCGGCGTCGAGCAGGGGCATGCGCCGCGCGCGCTCGTCCACGCCGATGCCCTCCTCCATGGCCAGCAGCCGCCGGCCGGCGTCGTTGATGAACCGCAGCACGTTGCGCTCGTCCATCACGAAGATCGCCTCGTCCACCAGGTGCACGATCGCCTGCAGGCGGGCGGCGTGCTGGGCGGCCTCGCGCTCCAGCCGCGCCGGCTCGGTGATGTCGTGGAAGACCGCCAGCACCCCGCCGCCGCGGCCGTCGGCCGGCGCCGGCAGCGGCACCACGTTGACCAGGCACGTCAGCGGCCGGTCCATCGCCAGCTGCAGCTCGGCGCCGATGACGGCCTGCCGCTGCGCCAGCGCCCGCGTGATCGGATGCAGCGCGGGCGGCAGCGGCGCGCCGTCGGGCGTGCGCACGGGGACGCGGGCGATGTGCTCGGCGACCGGCCGGCCGACGTCGCGGTCGGCGCCCAGCACCTGGGCGGCGGCGGTGTTGACCAGCTGCACCAGGCCGTCGGCGCTCACGAGGATGACGGGCTCGACCAGGGCGTCGAGAATGGCCTCGAAGAGGGATTCAGGAATCACGGGAGTTTCCTGGCGCCGGCGGTGTCCCCCGAGGATAGCACGCCGGCCACGAACGCCACGCGGCCGAGGACCGGCGGCGTCATGGGGCGCGCCAGCGGTCGATGACCTCGTGGCGCGCCTGCACGGTCACCCGGCCGCGCTTGATCACAAGCGTGCGCGGCGGCAGCGAGGCCACGACGTCCTCCGGGCGCGCGCAGTCCCAGACCACGAGGTCGGCGACGCAGCCGGGGGCCAGCCCGTAGTCGGGCAGGCGCAGCAGGCGAGCGGGATGCAGCGTGATCGTGGTGAGCAGCGCGCGCAGGTCGGCGATGGTGCCCATGTGGGCGGCCACGGCCGCCAGGAAGGCCATGTGCGAGAGATCGGCGGTGCCGACCGGCGTGAACGGGTTGCGGATGTTGTTGGAGGCCAGCGCCACCGGCACGCCGGCCTCCAGCAGCCGGCGGATCGGCGTCAGCCCGCGGCGCACGTTGAACTCGTCGCCGCGGCCCATCAGGTAGAGGTCGGTCGCGGGCAGCGCGATGACGCCCACGCCGGCGCCGGCGATCTCGTCCACGATCTCGGCCTGGCGGTAGCCGGGCACCGCGGCCAGCTCGGTGAGGTGCCCGACGCAGACGCGCCCCTGCCAGCCGGCCCGCACCGTCTGCGCGGCGATCTCGCGCACGTGCAGGTGCTGGGCCTCGTCGGCGAAGTCGGCGTGGAAGTCGGCGTCCACGCCGAACGCGGTCGCCAGCGCGAACACGATGCGGACGTGCTCGAGGCCGTCGGAGTCGTTGTAGGGACAGCCGCCCACGAGGTCGGCGCCCATCGTGAGGGCGCGGCGCAGCAGGCCCTCGGTGCCGGGCGCCTTCAGGATGCCCTCCTGGGCGAACGCGCAGATCTGCAGATCCAGCGCGGGCGCGTACTCCTCGCGCAGCGGCAGCATCGCCTCGATGCCGGTCAGGCCGACGATCGGGTCCACCTCGACGTGGCTGCGCATCGCCGTCGTCCCGGCCCGCACCGCCATGTCGAGCACGCGGCGCGCGCGGGCGGCGATGTCCTCGGCGGTGAACGCGCGCTTGGCCTGGCCGGTGACGCGGATCGCCTCCTCCAGCGTGCCGGCCGGCGCGCTCACGCGATCGGACAGCAGCGCCTTGTCCAGGTGGATGTGCGACTCGACGAGGCCGGGCGTGACGAGGCGGGCGCCGAGCTCGATCGTCTGGCGGGCCGGACGGGCCACCGGATCGACGGCCACGATCCGCTCGCCCGCGATCGCGATGTTCACCAGGCCGTCGCGGTCGGGCAGCCGCGCGCCGCGCAGCAGGAGATCGACGGCGGCCTCGGCCCCGGGCATCGCCGCCACTCTACACGAGGTAGACTGGGCGCGGATGACGACCCTGCCGCTTGCCGGCTATCGCGTGCTGGAGCTCGCGCACCTCGTGGCCGGACCGGTGTGCGGCCTCTACCTGGCCGACATGGGCGCCGACGTGGTGAAGATCGAGGCGCCCGGCGGCGGCGACGCCTCGCGCACCGCCTACGGCACCCAGCTGGACGGCGAGAGCGCGGTGTTCATCACCGTCAACCGCAACAAGCGCAGCGTGGCCCTCGACCTCGCGCGGCCGCAGGGCCGCGCGGCCTTCGAGCGCCTCGTCGCCGGCGCCGACGTCGTGCTCGAGGCCTATCGCGGCGGCGTGGCCGAGCGCCTGGGCATCGACTGGCCGCGGCTGTCCGTCATCAACCCGCGGCTGATCTACTGCTCGCTGTCGGCGTTCGGACCCGAGGGGCCGTGGCGCGACAAGCCCGGCGTGGACATGCTCGTGCAGGCGATGGGCGGGCTGATGGCGGTGATGGGCGAGCCCGACGGCCCGCCCGTGCTCTGCGGCGCGCCGGTGCTCGATACCATCGGCGCGCTGATGGCCGGGCAGGGCGTGCTGACGGCGCTGCTGCACCGCGAGCGCACCGGCCAGGGCCAGCGCGTGGACGTCTCGCTGCTCAATGGCACACTGCTCGCCCACGCCGCGCGCCTGTCCATCTTCCTGGCGACCGGCGAGGAGCCGGGACGGTGGGGCAGCGGCCATCCCTACATCGTGCCGTTCCAGGCCTTCGAGGCGCTCGACGGCTGGGTCTACGTGGCCGTCTGGGTCGATCGCCTCTGGGGGCCGTTCTGCGCGGCGATCGAGCGGCCGGCGCTGGCCGGTGAGCCGCGCTACGCCACGCGCGCCGACCGGCGCGCCCACCGCGACGAGCTCGGCGCGCTGCTGGCGCCGATCTTCAAGACGCGCACGGTGGCCGACTGGATGGCGCGGCTGGAGGCCCACGACGTGCTCTGCGCGCCCGTGAATCGCTACGCCGACCTGCCGCACGATCCGCAGATCGTCGCCAGCGGGATGCTCGTCGAGCAGGAGCACCCGCGCGCCGGCCGCTTCCGCACGCTCGACACGCCGATCCGGTTCTCGCTCACGCCGGGCACGCGGCGGGCGCCGGCGCCCGCGCTCGGCGAGCACACCGACGAGGTCCTGGGCGAGGCCGGGATGACGAAGGAGGACATCGCCGCACTGCGTCGTGCCGGCGCCGCCGACTGATCCGGCCCCCCGCGCTTTCGGCTAGAATCGTGGGACCGGAGGTCCAGTGGCCAAGCGCATCCTGGTGGTGGACGACCTGCAGTACCTGCGCGAGGTGCAGGTCCTCCTGCTCAACGAGGCTGGCTATGCCGCCACCGCCCTGGCCAACGCCCGCGAGGCCTTCGATCGCCTCGGCGAGCTCTCGCCCGACCTGATCCTGCTCGACGTCTCGATGCCCGGCATGGACGGCCGGCAGTTCCTGGCCCGCCTGCGTGCGACCCCCGAGTACATGCGCTTGCCGGTGATTCTCACGACCGGCCGCATGGCCGAGGAGGTCGCGCACGACACCGCCTGTCCGGTGCTGACCAAGCCGTTCACCGAGAGCGCGCTCCTCGACGAGGTCCGCAGCGCGATCGGCGAGGCGACCTAGCCCGCGGCCAGCGCCTCCAGCGCGGCCGTGAAGCAGCCCAGCGGCGCGCGCACGACGCCGGCGCCCACCTGACCCACGCCCGCCCGCTTGCACGCGATCCCGGTGTTGATGATCGGCGTGATGCCGGTCTCCACGACCCGGCGCACGTCGATGCCGACCGGCACGCCGCGCTCGTCCAGCGCCGGCACGCGGAAGATCGGGTGCTCGCCCGCGCAGATCTCGCGGACCTCCGCGGTGGCCGCCAGCGCCTCGGCCATGCCGCCGGCGCCGAGGAAGCGCGCGACGGCCGGCGAGGCGGCCATGGCGCCGCCGCCGAGCCCGATCGTCTCCACGATGGCGCTGTCGCCGATGTCGGGGTTGGCGTCCTCGGGGCCGTAGCCCGGGAAGTAGAGGCCGACGGGCGTGTTCACCGGCGCCGTGAACCAGCGCTCGCCGAGGCTCGACACGCGCACGCCGAAGTCGGTGCCGTTGCGCGCCAGCGTCGTCACCAGCGTGGCGCCGGGCACGCCGGCGGCGGCGTCGGCCATCGCCTTGCCGGCGGCCCTCGCGAGGTTGAGGAAGAACTGGTCGTGATCGCTCAGGAACTGGCCCAGGCGCGCGACGGCGTGATGGCGGCCGCCGACGGCAGCGACGTGCGGCAGCAGCGCGCGGATCCACAGCGCCGAGGCGGCGACGTTGCGCTGGTGCATCTCGTCGCCCATGCGCAGCGCCTGCGCCATCAGCGCGCGCAAATCGAGGCCGCGACTGGCCCGCAGCGCGGCGCCCAGCAGCGGCCCCGCCTCGGTGGCCAGCCAGCGCAGGCGCGCCAGCACGCTGTCGTCGTTCGCGCCGTAGCGCAGCACCTTGCCGAGCCCCTCGTTGATCGTCACGTAAGCGCGGTTGCCGTGGGCGCGGTTCTCCACGACGAACACCGGCATCGAGCGCGTGACGATGCCGGTCATCGGGCCCACCGCGCGCCAGTGGTGGCAGGGCTCCAGGCGCACGTGGCCGCTCTCGACGAGGCGGCGGGCGGCGTCGTCGTTGGCCGCCCACTCCTCGTAGCGGATCGCGCACAACACGGCGGCCTGCAGCGGCTCGCACATCCGCTCCCAGGCGATCGGCGGGCCCGCGTGCAGCACGACGCGCTCGGGCAGCTCCAGTGCCTCCCAGGCCGGGCGGCAGTCCACCACGAATGGCTCGGCGCCGGTCAGCCGCGCCAGCGCCTCGGCGTTGGCGCTCTCGATGGACGACGCGCGCGCCTCCAGCCGGGTGAGCAGCGCGGCCAGGCGGACGTCGCCGCCGGCCGGCGGCGACCACGCCACCTGCACGACCGGCACCCCGAGCGCCTGCAGCGTGCGCGCGAACAGGTCGAGGCCCAGGCTCACGACGCGGGGGGCGCCGAGCAGGTCGCTCACGGGCCCGTGCCCCGCACGAGGTACATGATGTGGCTGCGCACGCGCAGGGCGCCCACGACCTCGGCCGGCCGCACCTGCTCGCGCAGGCCGCCGTCCCAGGCGCGATCGGAGACGACCACGATCGGCCGGTCGGGACGCGCCAGCCAGGCGTCGAACGCCGGCGCCGTCCGCACCGGCGTGAGCGGACGGCCCAGGTAGAAGTCGATCGAGAAGAAGCGACCGCCGGTGATGCCGACCTCGCCGTCCTGCGCGTGTCGCTCGACGAGCGCCGCCAGCGCGCGGTAGTCCTCCAGGCGGTTGGTGGACGTCGTGTCGATCCACACCCCGATCGCCAGCAGCACCGCCATGCCGGCCGCGACGCCGGGGACGAGCACGGCGGGCCGGCGCGGCAGCGCCCAGCCGAGGAAGACGGCCAGTGCGATCCCGCCGGCCGCGATGATGGCCGCCTTCCACCAGAAGCCGTCGACCGCGGCGCGCGCGAGCGGGTCCGTCCACGGCAGCGCGCTCACGGCGAGTGCGGCCAGCACCCCGACGCCGGAGAGCCCGACGACGACGGCCACCGCGCGCGAGCGCTCGCCGCCGCGCGTGTCCACCCACCAGGCCACCAGCAGCGCGGCGGCCGGGTAGGTCGGCAGCAGGTAGCGCGTGCGCTGGTTCTGCGAGAGCATCATCACGACGAACGGCACCAGCCAGGCCACGAAGGCCAGGCGGAACGCGTCGTCGCGCCACTGGCGCCGCACGGACAGCAGCGGCAGGACGACCAGCGTCGTCCACGGCATCAGCCCCTTGGCCGTCTCCAGCCAGAAGTTGAGGATCCTGGCGGGGGAGGGGCCGCCAAGGTACCAGGAGAGCCAGTCCTCGACCACGACGTTCTCGGCGAACGTGCGGCTGCCGGCGAAGAGGAACGGCACCAGCCAGGCCGCCGTGACGACGGCGAAGGCGAGCACGCCCGGCGGCGAGACGAGCCGGCGCAGCCCCCGCACGCCGTGCGTCGTGAGCAGCCACACGATCGCCACCAGCAGCGGTAGCAGCCCCATCGGCCCCTTGGCGAAGACGCCGAGCGCGACCAGGACGTAGAAGGCGACCAGCGCCCGCGCGCCCGGCGGCCGGCTGACCGCCGCCCAGAACGCGCAGAGCGCGGCCACGCCGAAGGCGACGACGAGCATGTCGGGCAGCAGGATCTGGCTGTGCGCGAAGAACGCGTAGCTCGTGGTCAGCACGAGGCCTGCCCACACGCCCGCCCGGCGGCCGAACATCTGCTGGCCCAGTAGCGTCGTGAAGAACACCGCCGCCAGCGTCGCGGCGACGATCGGCGCCTGCGCGGTCGTCTCCGTCACCCGGCCGCCCGGCAGGGACAGCAGCCTGATCGCCCACGGGTACATCGGCGGCTTGTTGCGGTAGGGCTGCTCGCGCACGCGCGCGTCGAACCAGGTGCCGCGCGCGAGCATGTCCTGGGCGAGCAGGGCGAAGCGCGCCTCGTCGCCGCTGACGATCTGCTTGGCGCCCAGCGGCGGCAGCACGAGGACGGCCGCGAACAGCGCGACCCCCGCGGCGCGGCCCAGCCGCCGGCAGCGCTCGAGCGCGTCGGGCGGCGTGCTGGTGGTCGGGATCACGAGGCGGCCGCCCGCTCGGCGACGCGCGCGGCGAGGCGGGCGGCCTGGGCGTTGGACTCCATCACCGCGACGCCGGCCGCCCGCAGCGTGCTGACCTGGGCCGAGCGGACCTGCGGATCGCGCTCGGTGCCGGTGACGCTGGCGATCACGGCCAGCGCGCGTCCGCCCGCGGCCCGCCGTGCCTCGTCCAGCGCGGGCACCAGCTCGCCGGCGGGGTCGGGATGCGCGCCCCAGCCGAGCACGACGTCGAGCAGCAGCACGGTGACGCCCGGGTCGGTGGCCTCGCGCAGCAGCCAGTCGCGGCGCACCGAGCCGTCGATCATCGGGTGCGGCCGGCCCACGGTGAAGACGTCCTCGCCGAGATCCACGACGCGATGGCCGGTGCCCTCGCCGTGCACGCCCGGCGCGACGTCGGGCAGGCGCGCGCGCAGCAGGCCGAGCGCCTCCCACGCGAGCGTCCCGCCGGAGTAGACGCCCCGCACGAAGCGCTGACCCGCCGCCAGTGGCGCGGCCAGCACGGCGACGAGGCGCTCGATCTCGGCGGCGGGCAGCGAGAACTCCACCGGCCTCGGCGCCTGGCCGCGTGCCAGCGCGACGGCGGCCAGCGCCGCGTCCTCCAGCGTCGGCGCGAGAAGCACGGTCGACCGGGCGTGCGGAGGCCCGGCCGCCTCGAACAGGCCACCCCCGGTCATGCCCGTGCTCGCGGCCGCCGCGACGACCGGCTTGCCGAGCGCGGGCAGGGCCTCGGAGAGGCGCTGGGCGACGGTCCCTCCCGGCGGCTTGCCGACGAGGACGACGACGTGCGTGGCGGGATCGGCGGCCAGCGCGTCCAGCGCGCGCAGCGTCGTGGCACCGCCCACGGCGTCGGAGAGATCGCGGCCGCCGACGCCGATGGCGTGCGACACGCCCTCGCCCTCGGCGGCCAGCCGGCAGGTGACCTCCTGCAGGCCGGTACCGGAGGCGGCCACGAGGCCGATGCGGCCGCGGGGCACCGCGTTGGCGAAACCCAGCGGCACGCCGTCGAGGATCGCGGTGCCGCAGTCGGGACCGAGCACGAAGAGCCCGC
>DASSLH010000619.1:0-4105 GCA_035689625.1 Candidatus Methylomirabilota bacterium
CGCGAGGACGGCAGCGGCGCGGCCCGCAGCGTCAGCGTGTCGTCGCGCCGGAGCGCGCGGCCGCCGAGGCCGCCGAGGCGGCCGCGCAGGTAGGTCGAGCGCGAGCCGAGCGCGGGCGGCACGTCGATGCCGCCGGAGAACGCCACGTACATGCGCACGCCCGCCCGCGCCGCGCCGACGCGCACGCGGTCACCGGCCTTCAGTGCGACGCTCGCCCACTGCGACACCGGCTCGTCGTTCACGGTGACCGTCGTCTCGGCGCCCGTCACCGCGATCGCGCACGGCGCCTGCGCGGTGAAGCGCGGGCCGAGGACCGTGCACTCCAGCGCGGCGGCGCCGTCGGCGTTGCCGACCAGCCGGTTGGCGATGACGAACGAGCGCACGTCCATCGGCCCCGAGGGCGGGATGCCGTCGCGCAGGTGGCCGGGGCGACCGAAATCCTGCACCGTGGTCTGCGGCCCCGGATCGCCTAGGCGGATCACGCGATCACCGGCTGCCAGGCGCGCGCCTCGACGCGGGCGAGGATCGCGTCGTACTCCGCGCGGGCGATCGGCCGCATGCGCACGCGGTCGCCGGCCCGCAGCAGCGTCGGCTCGGCGGCCTCGGGATCGTAGAGACGCGCCGGCGTCCGGCCGAGAAGCCAGTAGCCGCCCGGGCTCTCCACCGAGTAGATGCAGTACTGGGCGCCGCCGAGGCCGACGCTGCCAGCCGGCACCTTCACGCGGGGCGTGGCCAGGCGCGGCAGCTGGATGCGCTCGGGCACGCCGGCCATGTACGGCAGGCCGGGCGTGAAGCCGACGAAGTACACGAGGTACTCGGCGCCGCTGTGAATGCGCACGAGCTCGGGCACCGACAGCTGCAGGCGCGCGGCCGCCTGCTCCAGATCGGGGCCGAGCTCGGGGTCGTAGCAGCACGGCAGCTCGACGACGCGCGCGGGCGGCAGCACGGCGGTGTCGGCCTGGGCGGCGACGCCGGCCAGCGCCGCGCACAGCGCGTCGTAGCCGACCTGGTCGGGATCGTAGTAGACGAGCAGCGAGCGGAAGCTCGGCACGGTCTCCACCACGCCGCCGAGCCCCTTCTGCTGGATCAGGTACTCGAGCGCCCGCACGCGGGTGTTGATCTCCACGCTGATCTCGTCACCGAGCTCGACGCAGAGGGCCACGTCACCGGCGGGGAGAAATCGCAGCGCGGCCCTCAGAGCGCCGCCAGCGACGAGTTCGGCAGGTCGGTGATGAACATGTGGCCGGGACTGTGGGTCAGCATGAACGGCGGCTTGCTGGCCAGCGCCACCGCCTGCGGCGTGACGCCGCAGGCCCAGAAGACCGGCACGTCGCCCGCCGCGAAGGTCTGCACGTCGCCCCAGTCGGGCTTGCCGATGTCCTTGATGCCGATCGCGCTTGGCTCGCCGATGTGGATCGGGGCGCCGTGAGCGTTGGGGAAGCGCGCGCTGGCCGTCACCGCCTTGCTCAGCTGGCTCGCCGGGATCGGGCGCATCGAGACGACCATCGGCCCGTGGAACGCGCCGGCCGGGCGGCACGCGATGGACGTCTTCCACATCGCCACGTTCTTGCCGTGCTCGACGTGCCAGAGCCGGATACCGGCCTCCAGCAGCGCCCACTCGAAGGTGAACGAGCAGCCGAGCAGGAACGCCACCAGATCATCGCGCCAGTAGGGCGTGGCGTCGGTCACCTCGTCGGCCAGCACGCCGTCTTTGTAAATTCGGTAGCGGGGGATATCTGTTCGAAGATCCGCTCCCGGGGCGACACCCACTGGTTCTGGTGATCCCACATCCGTCACCTCGATCAGCGGGCACGGCCGCGGGTTGCGCTGGCAGAAGAGCAGGAAATCGTAGGCGTAGTCGCGCGGCAGCACCGCGAGGTTGGCCTGCACGAAGCCCTGGCCGAGGCCGGCGGTGACGCCGGCGAGCTTGCCGCGGCGAATGTCGGCGCGGATCTCGCGCGGATGACGGGTGTCGATGGCCATGCGGCGATTCTACCTGAGTCCGAGGCGCGGCCCCACCTCGGGATTGACGAGCACGTCGGGCTTTTCGCCGCGCAGCACGCGCAGCATCTCGCCCGTCACCTGCAGGGCGGCCTGGCGATGCGCCTCGATGGTGACGCCGGCGATGTGCGAGGAGACGACGACGTTGTCGAGGTTGAACAGCTTGTTGTCGCGGGAGGCCGGCTCCTCCTCGAACACGTCGATGCCGGCCGCCGCCAGCCGGCCGCGCGTGAGTGCCTCGAACAGCGCCTCCTCCTGCTGCACGCCCCCGCGCGAGGTGTTGACGTAGATCGCGCCGGGCTTGAGCAGCGCCAGCGTCTTGTCGTTGATCATGTGGCGCGTCTCGGGCGTGAGCGGTGTGTGGCACGTGAGCACGTCCACCTGCGGCAGCAGCGCCGCCAGGCTCGCCACCGGCTCGGCGCCGCGGCGGCGCAGCTCGTCGGCGGTCAGGTAGGGATCGACGCCGAGCACGCGCATGCCGAGGGCACCGGCGAACTTCGCCACCCGACGGCCGATGTTGCCGACGCCGACGATGCCGAGCGTCTTGCCGGCCAGCTCGGTGTTGTGCACGTCGCTGCGCGCGCTCCAGTCGCCGGCACGCGTCATCCGGTCGATCGCCCGCGCGCGCTTGACGCAGGCGAGCATCAGCATCAGCGCGTGCTCGGCCACGGCCTGCGAGTTGGAGCCGGGCGCGTGCACGACGGCGACGCCCAGGCGCGTGGCCGCCGGGATGTCCACGGTATCGAGGCCAACACCGTGGCGGCCCACGACCTTGAGCGACGGGCAGGCGGCCATCAGGCTCTCGGTGCAGCGCGGCTTGCTGCGGAACAGGATGCCGTGGGCACCGGCCGCCGCCTTCACCAGCCCCGCCTCGGTCTCGTCGTGGCAGACCACCACGCGCGCCTCGCGCTCGAGGTTGGCGTGACCGTCGGGGTGGATGGGACCGGCGAGCACGACGAGCGGACGGTCAGCCATCGAGCGTCTCCTTTCGCAGGCTCGCCTCGCCTGCGGCTGCGGCTCGCACGACCACTCGGAACACGGCGGCCATTATAGAACTGCCCGGCGGCCGGTGATATCGTGCGGGGCGATGACGACCCTGGTGACCGGCGCGTTCGGCTGCATCGGCTCCTGGGTCGTGCGCAGCCTGCTCGCCGACGGCGAGCGGCCGGTGCTGTTCGACCTCGGCGACGACCCGTGGCGGCTGCGCATGATCGCCGGCGACGACGTCGCCGAGCGCGTCACGCTCGTGCGCGGCGACATCGCCGACCGCGACGCCGTCGTGGCCGTCGTGCGCGAGCACGGCGTCCGAGGCATCATCCACCTGGCCGCCTGGCAGGTGCCGCTCTGCCGGCAGGATCCCGCGCGCGGGGCGCTGATCAACGTCGTCGGCACCGCCAATGTCTTCGAGGCGGCGCGCCTGGCCGCCGAGCCGGTCGAGCGCGTCGTCTACGCGTCGTCGGCCGCGGTCTTCGGCCCGGCCGGCCTCTATCCGCCCGGCGCCGTGCGCGACGACGCGCCGCTGAGGCCCGCCACGCACTATGGCGTCTACAAGGTCGCCAACGAGGAGACCGCGCGCCTGGCCTGGGAGGAGCACCGGATCCGCTCTTCCGGCTTCCGCCCGCACTCGGTGTACGGCCCCGGCCGCGACGTCGGCGTGACGGCGACGCCGACGCTGGCGATGAAGGCCGCGGTGCTCGGGCGGCCGTTCGAGCTGCGCTGGGGCGGCAGCACCGACCTGATCTACGTCGAGGATGTCGCCCGCGCGTTCGTCAAGGCCTCGCGCGCCACGCTGGACCGCGCGCGCGTCTACAACCTGCACGGCAGCGCGGTGCCACTGGCCGAGGTCGTTCGCGTGATCGAGGCCGCCTGGCCGGCCACCAAGGGGCTCCTCACGCACGTCGAGGCGCCGCTGCCGTTCGTCGCCGCGCTCGACGACACGCGCTACCAGCGCGAGCTGGGCCCGGCGCCGGCCACGGCGCTGGTGGACGGCGTGCGCCGCACGCTCGACGAGTTCGCGCGGCTGCACAAGGACGGGCGGCTGGACGCCCGCGAGCTGGGCTGAGCGCGATGGCCGATCATCGTGTGTGCCCGGCGACGGCGGCCG
>DASSLH010000620.1:0-4677 GCA_035689625.1 Candidatus Methylomirabilota bacterium
GGCGGTCATGTTCCGCACGCTGGCGGGCCGCTGACGTGAAGGTCCACACCTACGAGAAGGCGTTCCTGGTGATCGGCGCCCTCACGCTGATCGCCTGCATGATCGCGCTGGCCTACGGCTCGCTGCACCTCGGCATGCACCTGCCGACGCGGGCGGGCACGCTGGACCCCGAGAAGGTGGCGACGACGCCGCCGTTCGATGCGCCCGGCGTCCGCCAGGTCGGGCCCAACGCCTGGGAGGCGGTGATCGTCGGCCGCATCTGGAGCTTTCAGCCGGCCATCATCGAGGTTCCGGCCGGCGCCGAGATCACGTTCACGGCGACCACGCCGGACGTCATCCACGGCTTCTACATCGAGGGCACCCGCGTGAACCTGATGCTGATCCCCGGGCAGATCACCCGCACCCGTTACCGGTTCCAGAAGGCCGGCGAGTACGCGCTGCTCTGCCACGAGTACTGCGGCGTCGGTCATCACACGATGCAGGCCAAGGTGGTGGTGAAATGAAGCCCACCGCGATCGTGCTCGACCCCAGCGGCTTCGCGCTGCCGGAGGAGCAGAAGCGCTGGCTGCGCTGGACCATCTACATCGGCTACGTCGCGCTCACCGCCGGCATCTTCCACGGGCTGGCCCAGGCCCTGTCCTACGCCAACGTGGACATCCTGCGCTTCTTTCCCGGCCTCAAGGGCTACTACCAGGGCCTCACCGCCCACGGCGTGGCCAACGCGCTGGTGTTCACCTTCGCGTTCTCCAACGGCTTTCTGCCGCTCATGATCGCCCGCGCGCTGGGGCGACCGCTGGTGACGTGGCTGGCGGCGGCGGTGTTCGTCGCGCTGCTGGCCGGCAACCTGCTGGTGATCTACGCGGTGACGACCAACCAGGCCAGCGTGCTGTTCACGGCCTACGCGCCGCTGCAGGCGCACTGGACGTTCTATCTCGGCCTCGTGCTCGTCGTCGTCAGCACCTGGCTGGCGCTGCTCAACATGCTGATCGTCTACCGGCGCTGGCGCCGGGCGGCCGGCACCGCCCGCACCCCGCTGCTGGCCCACATCTCGCTGGTCAGCTACGTGATGTGGTTCCTGGCCTCGCTGCCGATCGCGGTGTCGTTCCTCGGCTTCCTGCTGCCGTGGTCGCTGGGGCTCATGGAGAAGGTGGATCCGCTGCTGACGCGCACGCTGTTCTGGTTCACCGGCCACGCCATCGTCTACGCCTGGCTGCTGCCCGCCTACGTGTCGTGGTACGCGCTGGTGCCGCGGCAGGCCGGCGGCCGGATGATCAGCGACTCCTACACGCGCATCGTGTTCATCCTGTTCCTGCTGCTGTCCATCCCGACCGGCTTCCATCACCAGTACACCGACCCCGGCATCCCGGAGTCCATGAAGGCCGTGCACGCCGTGCTGACGTTCGGCGTCTTCTTCCCCAGCCTGGCGACCGCGTTCTCGGTGGTGGCCGCGCTGGAGATCGGCGGCCGCGCGCGCGGCGGCCGCGGGCTGCTGGGCTGGGTGACCAAGCTGCCGTGGGGCGATCCCTCGCTGAGCGCCCAGATGCTGGCGATGCTCACGTTCGTGCTGGGCGGCGTCAGCGGGCTCATCAACGCCAGCTTCACGATGAACCAGGTGATCCACAACACGACCTGGATCCCCGGCCACTTCCACCTCACGATCGGCAGCGCGGTCACGCTGACCTACATGGGCATCGCGTTCTGGCTGATCCCGTACTTCACCGGGCGCGGGCTGTGGAGCCGCGGCCAGGCGCTCAGCTCGGCGTGGATCTACGCGATCGGCGTGCTGATCTTCGCGCGCGGCATGATCGCGGCCGGGCTGGAGGGCATGCCCCGGCGGATCTTCCGGGTGGCGGCCGCCTACAACAACCCCGCCTGGGACCTCGGCGGCATGATGACCGCCATCGGCGGAAGCCTCATGTTCTTCGGCATCGCGCAGTTCTTCATCGTCATCGCGATGACCGCGTGGGCGGGACCGCGCGGCGCCCATCCGCGCGACGTGCCGGTGTCGGAGACGCTGACGGCACCGGCGACCGTCGGCTGGGAGCGGCACCTCGACCGCATCGGCGTCTGGGTGCTCGCCACCGTCGTCCTGTGCGCCATCGCCTACGGCCCGTTCCTGGCGACGTATCTGCCGGCGCACCTCGTCTCGCGCGGCTTCCGCGTCTTCTGAGCCGGCGCGGCGCGCGAAGCGGCTACCAGATCGCGTCGGGCAGCGGCAGCCGCTCGAACAGCGCCGGCGACAGCGGCGCCGGCGGCGTGATCTTCGCGCGCTCGGCCAGCACGTGGAGCTGGCGCAGGTGCTGGCCGCAGTGCCAGGTGGTGCGCTCCAGCAGGTCGTGGGCGCCCTGCGGGCCGTAGTAGACCTCCACGACGCGGGCGAACTCGTCGTCACCGGCGCCCTGGAACCACCCCGCGATGCGCCCGCGCACCAGCGCGCCCCAGCGGGCGAGGTCCTCGCCCTCGCGCATGTCTGCCGGCGCGCGCTCGTCGAACCACGACTCCGGCAGCCGCCCCTGGTCCATCGCGTCGATGAACGACAGCCCGACACGGAAGACGTGGTAGCCGAGGTCACGGATCGTGCGCTTGCGCTCGGGCGGGATGACGTCGAGCTGGGCCCCGGGAAAGCGCGCGATCAGCCCCTGGCAGGCGGCCAGGATGTCGTCGAGCCGCGCGGCCAGCTGGCGCGGGGACAGCTGGGTCGCCGGCTTGTAGGCGACGCCGAGCAGGTCGGCGTAGCCCTGCGGGTTCCAGCCGTGCACGGCGCGGTCGCCGACGATGACCGCGGGCACGCGGGGGACGCCGAGGCGCTGCAGCTCGGCGACGGTCGAGGGGTCGGCCTGGATGTCGACGGGATCGAACTCGATCCCCCAAGACGTGAGGAGCTCCTTCGTCTTGGAGCAGGACGATCAGCCGGGGCGGTAGTAGACGCGCGGCTTCATGGAGGCCTCCCGAGGCACAGGGTACCGCGATCCCGGCTCAGCGGCCGCGGAACGTGGGCGCCGGCTTCTTGTCGGCGAAGGCAGTCACGCCAGCGCGGAAGTCCTCGGTGTGGCCGGAGGCGGCGATGGCCTGCGCCTCCAGCTCCATCTGCGTCTCCAGGCTCTCCCACGTCGAGTGCTGGAACAGCCGCTTGGCGGCGCCGAAGGCCTTCGAGGGGCCCTGGGCGAGCTCGCCCGCCAGCGCGCCGACCGCCGCCTTCAGCTCGGCGTCCGGCACGACCCGCGTGATCATCCCCCACTCCAGCGCCTCGCGGGCGGTCAGCGTGCGGTTGGTGAAGTACAGCTCCATGGCGCGGCGCACGCCCACCAGCCGCGGCAGGAAGTACGACGACGAGCCGTCCGGCGTGGCGGCGATCTTCGAGTAGGCCATCGTGAACTTCGCGGACTCCGCCGCCACCACCAGGTCGCCCGCCAGCGCCAGGCTGAAGCCGCCGCCGGCCGCCACGCCGTTGACGGCCATGATCACCGGCTTGTCGCTGCGGCACAGGCGCGAGATCGCGCCGTGCAGGTACGTCGTCAGCTCCTTGACGTGGGCGCCGATGCGCCCGAGGTTGTCCACGAACGCCTTGACGTCGCCGCCGGCGCAGAAGGCGCGGCCGGCGCCGGTGATCACCACGCAGCGCACGTCGCGGTCCTCGTCCAGCTCGATGGAGGCCTCGAACAGCTCGCGGCCGAGGGCGAGGTCCAGCGCGTTGTAGGCCTCGGGACGGTCGAGCATGAGGGTGGCGACGTTGCCGCTTCGGTCGAGCTTCAGGTGCCGATAGGCCATGGGTGTTCTCCGATCGGTTAGCGCGCGGACCGGGTCCTGGCGACCTCGGCGACGGCGTCGAGGATTTCCTGGATCTGCAGCGGCTTGACGAGGACGAGGTCCACGCCGTGCGTGCGGCGCTCGTCGGCCGACAGCTCGACGCCGAAGCCGGTGACGAGGAACACCGGCACCGTCGGCGCCGCCTGCTTGACCGCGCGGGCGACCTGCCAGCCGGACACGCGCGGCATGGCCAGGTCGGTGACCACGAGGTCGAACGGCTCGGCCGAGAAGCGCGCGATCGCCTCGGCCCCGTCGCCGAGCGTGACGACGGCGTGGCCGGCGGACTCGAGGATGTCGCCGAGGACCGCCCGCACGGGCGGCTCGTCGTCCACGATCAGGCACTTGAGCGCGCGCACCGCCGGCGCCACGCCGGCCGGCGCCGCCTCGACCGCGCCCGGCGCCTCGGCGCCGCGCGGGAACGACAGGCGGAACGTGGAGCCCTGGCCCGGCTCGCTCTGGACGGTGATCGAGCCGCCGTGGCGGGACACGATGCCGTAGGTCATGGACAGGCCCAGGCCCGTGCCCTGGGGGCCCTTGGTCGTGAAGAACGGATCGAAGATGCGGTCGCGCACCTCGGGCGGCATGCCGGTGCCGGTGTCGGCCACGCAGACCTCGACGCCGTCGTCCACCGCCGCCGTGGCGAGCGTCAGCGTCCCGCCCTCGGGCATCGCGTCCACGGCGTTGAGGATGAGGTTGGTCATCGCCTCGCGCAGCTCGGCCGCGTCGCCGACGATCGGTGGCACCTCGCCGAGCGCGGTGCGCAGCTCGAGCGCGATGCCGCGGCTGGTCGGCTCTTCCTTCCAGCGCGACCGCGTGATCTCCAGCGCGTCGCGCACCACCTGGTTGAGGTCGAGCGGTATCAGCGGCTGG
>DASSLH010000621.1:0-6542 GCA_035689625.1 Candidatus Methylomirabilota bacterium
CGGCGATGAGCGCCGTGGCCCTGGCGCGATCCGACAATCCCCGCACCTGCGCCGCCCATGACGACCAGGCGCGCCAGGCGTCGCAGGGTCTCGTGACCGCGCGTGAGCGCGTGGGCGACGTTCGTGAGCGGGCCGAGCGCGATCAGCGTCACCGGCTCCGGCGCCCGACGGATCTCGTCGAGGATGAAGTCGGCGCCGTCGATGGCCGGCAGGGCCAGCACCACGGGCGGCCAGTCCGGCAGGTCGCCGAGGCCGTCGGCGCCGTGGTAGCCCTGGGCGGTCTGCAGCGGCCGCTCGAGCGGGCGGGCGGCGCCCTGGGCGATCGGGGGCTCGGGCTGCGGCCGGCGCAAGGCGAGCAGCCGCAGCAGGTTGATGGTCGCGTCGTGGACCTCCACGTTGCCGGCCACCGTCGTGATGCCGGCCAGCGTGAGGCCCGGCGAGCCCCAGGCGTAGAGCAGCGCCAGGGCGTCGTCGAGGCCGGGATCGGTGTCGATCAGCGCGAGCACACGGAATCTCGCGATGTCACGCGGCCGTCATATACAATGACGTCACCGGAGTCGATTCCACACAGGGGAGGTGGAGCGATGGACATCGAGATCCTGTACTGCGGGGAGTGAAACTACCTCCCCCAGGCCTCCAGTTTGCAGGCCGCCATCAAGGACAAGTACGGCATCACCGCCCGGCTGAAGGAAGGCGTGGGCGGCATCTTCGAGGTCTTCATCGACGGGCAGACGGCGTACACCAACGCGGACACGTACCGCTTCCCGACCGACGAGGAGATCTTCGCGAAGATCGACGCCGCTAAGAAGTAGCGAGCGCACGCTCCAGCTCCCCCTGGAAGCGCGGATGGGCCACGGCGATGAGCGCCGTGGCCCTGGCGCGATCCGACAATCCCCGCACCTGCGCCGCCCCGTGCTCGGTCACCACCCAGTCCGCCACGAAGCGCGGTGTCGTCACCGCGGCCCCCGCCGCCAGGTGGGCGACGATGCGCGAGACGGCGCCGTCCCGCCCGCCCGTGGACGGCAGCGCGATGATCGAGGCCCCGCCCGCCGAGCGCGAGGCGCCGAGCGCGAAGTCGAACTGGCCGCCGATGCCGGCCACCTGCCGCGGGCCGAGGCTCTCGGCGGTGACCTGTCCCGTGAGGTCGATCTCGAGCGCCGAGTTGATCGCGACGAAGCGCGGCAGCTGCGCCACGACCTGGGGGTCGTGCACGAAGGCCGACGATTCCATGTTCACGAGGTCGTTGTCGTGCACGAAGTCGAACGTGCGACGCGTGCCCATCACCTCGGCGAGGTCCAGGCGGCCGCGGTGCAGCCGCTTGCGCGCCGCCGTGACCACGCCGCGCTCGACCAGCCCGACGCCGGCGTCCACCAGCAGCGAGTGCAGCGCGAGGTCGCGGTGGCCGTCGAGCGCCTCCAGCACGGCCTGGGGAATGGCGCCGATGCCGACCTGCACGGTGGCGCCGTCCGGCACGAGCCCGGCCACGTGCCGGCCGATCGCGCGCTCGACCTCGGCGACGACCGGCGGTGGATACTCGGCCACCGGCTCGTCCACCTCGACGGCGACGTCCACCTGGTCGGCGTGCAGCCAGCCGCTGCCGCGCGTGCGCGGCATCCGAGGATTCACCTGGGCGATGACGAGCGGCGCGCCGCGCGCGGCCGGCAGCGCCACGCTGACCGCGACGCCGAGGCTCAGGTAGCCGCCGGCGGCGGGCGGCGCCGTCTGCACCAGCACCGCGTCGGGCGCCCAGCGGCCGCCGCGCGCGAACTCCGTCACCAGGTCGAAGTAGCGCATCGGCACGAATTCCACGCGCCCGCGGCGCCGCGCGTCCTCAAGCCGCGGTGACATGTGCCAGGTGGCATAGCGCAGCGCCGCGTGCTCGGGGCGCGCCCACGGGTAGTCGCCGAGGTGGATGCCGCCCATCAGTGTGAGATCGCGCAGGCGCTCGGACTGGCGGCAGACCTCGGCGACCAGCGCCCGCGGCTCGCCGCAGCCCGGCGGCAGCAGCACGCGCATCCCCGGCTGCAAGCGCTCCACCGCCGCCGACAGCGGGGTCGTCGCGAACGCGCGCGCCATGGCGTCCGGTATATACACCTTCCGGGCGCGCGCGGCGGGCGATAAAATGGCGCGCGTGACCCGGGTGCGGCGGCTGCTCCTCCTGCTCGTGCTGGCGGCCGTCGTCGCCGGCTGCGCCTCCTCGACGACGCCGCCGCCGCGGCAGAGCACCACGCCGCGCGCGCGCTGCCTCACCGATCCCAACGAGACCTCGATGCGTCCGCTCTTCTTCCTCTTCTGCGTCGAGTCGCCGTAACGCTGCAGCATCGGCCGACGCGCCGCGGCCGTGCGGGTGGGGCCTGTGGCTACCACCAGTCGCTTGGGCCGATTCGAGACCGCCTTGGCTGGGCTCCATCGGGCTGGGGGGCGTGCGCTTCGAGCGAGACGGGAAAGGGGTCCCCCAGGCCCCACCCGCACGCCCGCGGCGCGCCGGCCGGCGCTCGGCGGTTGACTCGTGCCGCGGTCACCGTCGCTCAGCGCGCGTGCTAACGTTGGGCTGATGGCGACGCGGGTGGTGCTGGTGACGGGGGGGAGTCGAGGCATCGGGCGAGCGGTGGCGCTGGCGCTCGGGCGTGAGGGCTTTGGCGTCGCGATCGGCGCCCGGGACGTCGGGCAGCTCGAGAAGACGGCGACGGAGCTCCGGGCAGCGGGAGCCGCCGCGGTGCTGGCCGTGGCGCTGGACGTGACGGACGCGGCCTCCGTCGAGACGGCGGTGGCGCGGACGGTGGCGGAGGTCGGGCCGGTGGACGTGCTGGTCAACAACGCCGGGATCGCGCAGTCGGCGCCGTTCGGCAAGACAACGCTGGAGACGTGGGAGCGACACCTGCGCGTGAACGTCACGGGACCGTTCCTCGTCACGCGGGCGGTCTTCGGCGGGATGCTCGAGCGCGGCTGGGGACGCGTGATCAACGTGGCGTCGCTGGCCGGGCTGTACGGCTCGCCGTACGTCACCGCCTACACGACGTCCAAGCACGCGCTGATCGGCTTCACGCGGGCCCTGGCCACCGAGACCGGCGGCAAGGGCGTCACCGTCAACGCGATCTGCCCCGGCTACGTCGCCACCGACATGACGTGGGCGAGCGCGCGCAACGTGTCGGCGCGGACGGGACGCTCGTACGAGGACGCGGTGGCGGCGATCGCGCGGCTGAACCCCGGCGGCCGGCTGATCGAGCCCGCGGAGGTCGCCGACGAGGTGCTGAAGCTGGTCGCCGACGACACCATCAACGGCGAGAGCGTCGTGCTCGACGGCTCGGCGCCGCCACGGAGGACGCCATGAAGGAGCACATCTCGGCAGTGCTGCCGCTCACGCTGCCCAAGCCCACCGGTTACTCGTACGGCTTCGAGGTCAAGCGCGGCCGGCTCGTGTTCCTGGCCGGCCAGGTGGCGTTCGACGAGCACGGCAAGGTCGTCGGCAAGGGCGACCTCGTCGCGCAGTTCCGCCAGACCTGCCGCAATCTGCAGGCGGTGATGAGCGCGGCCGGCGGCGACCTCACCGACGTCGTGAAGCTGACGATCTACGTGCTCGACGTCGCCGACTACAAGGCCAAGCTCCGCGAGATCGGCGCCATCTATCGCGAGTACTTCGGCAAGCACTTCCCCGCCATGACGCTGGTCGGCGCCCGTGACCTGTTCGACGCGGCCGACGGCTGCCTGATCGAGATCGAGGGCGTCGCCGCGCTGGCATGACGGCGGAGAGCGCCGGCGGGACGGCGGCGGAGCGCTTCCGCGTCCGCCACCCGGTGCCGCCGGCGCGCTGGCCCACCGCGGCCGAGGCCGCCCGCTCGCGCTGGTTCTCGCCGGCGCGCCTCGGTCCGCTCGAGGTCGCCGAACGCACCTGGGTGCCGGCGATGGTCCCCTGGCGCGCCACCGAGGACGGCGTCGTCACGCCCGAGGTGCTCGACTGGTACGCGCGCTTCGCCGACGGCCAGCCGGGCGTGCTCGTCGTCGAGGCCACCGGCATCCGCGACGTCGCCAGCGGTCCGCTCCTGCGCATCGGCGACGACCGCTTCGTGCCCGGCCTGCGCCGGCTCGTGCAGACCGTGCGCGAGCACAGCGGCGGCCGCACCCGCCTGTTCATCCAGCTGATCGACTTCCTCACCGTGCGGCGCCGTCCGGAGCCCGAGAAGTTCTTCCTCCGCTTCCTGGACGTGGACACGGCGCTGCGCGAGCGGCTGGCGGCGGCGGCCGGCGACGACGCCTGGCGCTCGGCGCCGGAGGCGGCGCTGCGCCGTCACCTGCTGCTGGCCGCGAGCGCCCAGCCCGCGCTCGTGCAGCGCGCGCTGACGCCGCGTCAGCTCGAGTCGCTCGAGTACGGCTATCGCGAGCGCGTCTGGGACACGCACCTGCCGTGGATCCGCGAGCTGCCGGCCACGCTGCCGCCGCTGTTCGCCGCCGCCGCCGCCCGCGCCCGCGAGGCGGGCTTCGACGGCGTCGAGCTGCACTACGCGCACGCCTACACCATGGCCTCCTTCCTCTCGCGGCTGAACACGCGCGACGACGGCTACGGCGGCCCGCGCGAGCAGCGCGTGCGGCTGCCGCTGGAGGTGCTGGCGGCCGTGCGGGCGCGCGTGGGGCGTGACGGGGTGGTCGGCATCCGCTATCTCGGCGACGACGTCGTCGAGGGCGGCAGCCGGCTGGAGGACGCCGCCTGGTTCGGCGTGCGCTTCGCCGCCGCCGGGGCCGATTATCTCTCGGTCTCCAAGGGTGGCCGCTTCGAGGACGCGCGCCAGCCCAAGATCGGCGAGGCCGTCTATCCCTACACCGGGCGCTCCGGCTACGAGTGCATGCCGACGGTCATCTCCGACGCCCGCGGGCCCTTCGGCCGCAACGTGCCGCTGGCGGCGGCGATCCGGCACGCCGTGCGCGAGGCCGGACACGCCACGCCGGTGGTCACCAGCGGCGGCATCTTCGGCTTCGACCAGGCCGAGGGGATCCTGGCGCGCGGCGAGGCGGACTTCGTGGCGGCGGCGCGGCAGACGCTCGCCGATCCCGACTGGTTCAGGAAGATCCGGCTCGGCCGCGGCGAGGAGGTGCGCCGCTGCCAGTTCACCAACTACTGCGAGGGCCTCGACCAGCACCACAAGCAGGTCACCTGCAAGCTCTGGGACCGGGTGGATCTCGACGCGCCCGGCGTGCGCCCGACGGCCGACGGCAAGCGACGGCTGAGCGCCCCGGCCTGGAATCCGCCGGACACGCGGGCGGGCGGTTCGCGGTAGACTGTCGGCGATGACGGCGCGCCGGACGGTCGCCTGCCTCGTGCTGCTGCTGCTGGCTCTCACGCCGGCGCTGGGGCTGGCCTCCGACGACGCCTCGGCGGCAACGGTCGTCAAGCATCAGCCCACGCGCCTGCAGCATCAGCCGCACCGCACCTGGCGCGCCGTGGCCACGCTGCCGACAGTCCCGCCGGCGACGCCCGTCGGCGCCGCCAGCGCGCGACTCGCCGCGCCCGACGCGCCGGTCGCGATGCCGCTCGTCGTGCACGTCCCCTTCGTCCCCCCACGCACCTGACACCCGACCCCGTTCGGTGCACCGCGCCGTCCCTTCGGCGGTGCGGACCATGCAAGGGAGGTGTGTCATGCACGCACACTCGCGAATGCTCTCGCAGGCCACCGCCGTGCCCGACGACGCGTCGGTCGCCTGGACCGCCGAGCGGCCCAGCGACGAGGACGCCGTGCTGGTGTGGGAAGCCGTGACGCGCCGGCGCCTGACGGCGTATGGTGCGGTCGTGGACTGGGTGAGCGAGCAGATGTTCCGGCGTGACCTGCACCGGCTCGGCGCCCGCGCCGACGCCGGCTTCTTCGAGCCGTTCTACCGCGCCCACGCGCGGCAGCTGCTCGCGCTGCTCGACGGCCGCGTGCTGCAGATCGCGAGCGGCGCCGGCGCCCGATGACGCCGCTCGAGCTGGTCGGCCTGCTCTTCGGCACGGCGATCGCCGCCGGCGGCGCCGGCGCCATCCTCGGCCTCGGCGGCGGCATCCTGCTGATCCCCGTGCTCACGCTCTTCTACGGCGTGGACATGCACTACGCGATGGGCGCCAGCATCGTGTCCGTGATCGCGACCTCCAGCGGCGCCGCCGCGTCCTACCTGCGCACGAGCCTGAGCAATGTCCGTATCGGTCTGTTCCTCACGCTGGCCACCGTGTCCGGCGCGCTCATCGGCGCGGCGCTGGCCGGCGTGGTGCCCACCCGCGCCCTGGAGCTGCTGCTCGGCCTGGCGCTCGCCTACTCGACGATCACGACGCTGCGCCAGCTGCACGTCGAGCTGCACGACGTCGCCGAGACCGACCCGCTGGCGCTGCGCTTCGGGCTCGAGGGCAGCTACTACGACATCGTGCTCGACCGCGAGGTCAAGTACCGGCCCACGCGCGTGCGCCTGGGCTTCGGCGCGATGTTCGGCGCCGGCCTGCTGTCGGGGCTGCTCGGCATCGGCAGCGGCGCCTTCAAGGTGCTGGCGATGGACCACTTCATGCGGCTGCCGATGAAGGTCTC
>DASSLH010000622.1:0-4486 GCA_035689625.1 Candidatus Methylomirabilota bacterium
CTCGGCGCGCTTGAAGTGGCGCACGGCGTCGGCAATCGAGCGCGACAGCCGCACGGGATCCACGTCGCGGTCGGCCAGCCCGCGTGACTCCATGACCTGCACGGCCAGCTCGTCGCGGTACAGCTCCTCGACGGCGCCCACGAGGCGCTGGTCGTCGATGCGCTCGACGTTGACGACCTGAAGCTCCATGGCCGCCTGGAGGTCCTGGGTCAGCGCGTCCACCGCCTTCACGGGATCCTCGCGCCAGGCCTTGACGTAGGCCGCGGGCGCGATCGGCTCGCCGAAGGCGATCAGCACGCGGCCGCGGAACGACTTGCGCGCCTGGAACGAGAGCCCGACCGGGATCATGCGCAGCGCTCCGGGCCGCTCGGCCTCGTAGCCGAGCGCGATCCGCGCCGCCCCCGTCCTGATGCGCTGCACGCGCGCCTCGGCGTGCGTGGTGCCCTCGGGATAGATCGCCACCATCCGGCCGTGCGCGAACGCCTCGTGGCAGGCGGCGAAGGCCTCGACGTTGCGGTCTACGCCGACCGGGCCGGCGGGGCCCTCCTCGCGCCGGTAGACGGGGATCGCGCCGCAGGCGCGCAGGAAGCGCGCGAGCAGGCGGTTGCGGAACAGCGTGGCGGTCGCCATGTAGTGCACCTTGCGGCGCATGGCGACGCCCACGACGAGCGAGTCGATCAGGTTGTTGGGATGGTTGACGCAGAGCAGGACGGGACCGTGGTCGGGCACGCGCTCGGGATGGCGCACGACGACCGACTTGAAGAGGAACCAGAGCCAGAAGCGCGCCAGCCCGCGCACGACGCGGTAGAAGCGATCGACGGCGTCGGGACCGGCCACCAGCGCACCTAGCCCGCGCCGTGGCGCGCCAGCAGCGCCTCGAAGTCGTCGGCCGGCAGCATGCGCGCCCACTCGGCGCCCTCCGAGTCCTCGCCGTACGCCTCGCGCATCCAGTCGATCGCCTCGGCCCTGCTGCGGAACAGCCGCCAGACGTGGCCGGCGCCTCCGCCAGGACGGCGCAGGTGGAAGATCGGCTCGTCGAGCGCCTTGGGCTCGTGCGAGATGCGTTGGCCGAAGCGGTCCAGCGTGATCCACGCCACCGCGACGCCGCGCGCGGACAGCACGCGGGCGCGCAGCGACTCCTCGCGCGGCAGCGACTCGAGGTCGCCGAGCTGCGGGCCGTAGAAGACCGGCACGGCCTCGGCCGGCAGCGCCAGCGCGGCGGTCATGGGCGCCTCGCCGGCGGCGTCCAGCAGCGTCTTGGAGTCCTCACCGACCCAGAACGAGCCGCCGCGCACGACCATGTCGGGCCACGCCTCGACGATGGAGCCCTTCGGCACCCGCGCGCGCCGGCGCACCATCTCGTTGCCGTCGGTCATGAAGTAGAGGCGCGGCATCGGCCTCAGGGAACGCGGACGAAGCCTTCCATGAGCCGGCGGGCGCTGCGGTAGACGGTGACCCGCTCGGCGTGCGGCGCGCCGTCCTTCAGGCCCACCGCCGCGTCCAGCGGCAGGACCCCGGAGGGGTGGATCAGCCTGACGTCGCCGGGATGCGTGCGGGCGGCCTCGTGCACGAGCGTGCCCTCGATGCGGGCGGCCACGGCCAGGCACATCGCGACGGTGAGGGGGAACGCGCGATGGCAGTTGCCCATCGAGATCGCGCGGCCGACGACGTCGCCGGCGTCGGCGGGATAGCGCACGCCGTCGAGCGCGATCGTGTCGACCGGCGGCGCCACGAAGGCGATCTTCGGCACCGCCGCGCTCTCGGGCATGCCCATGCGCGCGGCCGCCTCCACGCGCAGCTTCTCCAGGCGCGCGGAGAGGTCGTGGTCGGCGTCCACCGCCGGCGGCGTCTCGGTGCCGGTGAGGCCGAGGTCGCGCGCGCGCACGAACACGACCGGGTTCGTCGCGTCCACGCAGGAGACCTCGAGGCCGGCGACGACGTCGCGCGCGCGGCCGGTGGGCAGCAGCCGGCCGGTGCCGGCCCCGCCCGGCTCCACGAAGTCGAGCGCGATGCGGGCGCCGCGGCCGGCGACGCCAGCCAGCTCGAAGTCGCCGGAGACGGCGGCCTCACCGTCGGCGACCGGCACGTGGGCGACGATCAGCTTCTTCGTGTTCGTGTTGTGGATGCGCACGACCGTCTCGCCCTCGCGCGCCGGCACCAGCCCCTCGTCGATGGCGAAGGGTCCCACCGAGGACGAGCAGTTGCCGCAGTTGCCGGCGTAGTCCACGAACGCCTTCTTCACCTCGACCTGGGCGAACGTGTAGTCCACGTCGGCGCCGGGCAGGGTCGGCGGGCCGATGATGCACGCCTTGGACAGCGAGGAGATGCCGCCGCCGAGGCCGTCGAGCTGGCGGCCGTAGGGATCGGGGCTGCCGAGCGCGGCGAGCAGGATGCGATCGCGCTCGGGGCCGGGCGCCGGCAGGTCGCGGGCGTGGAACACCAGGCAGCGGCTGGTGCCGCCGCGCATGTAGACCGCGCGGATCTTGCGCTGCTTCATGCCGTTGCCCTCGTGTGAGCCAGGATGCCGCCCGCCAGCAGGATGTCGCGCTCGCGCGGCGTGAGCACGCACGAGGCGGTGAACGTGGCGCCGCTGCGCCTGTTGACGATCCTCACGCGCGCGCCGGTGGCCAGCGCGGCGCGCAGGCCCTCCAGGCGAAGCCGGTCGTCGCGCTCGAGGCCGTCCCAGGCCGCCGCGTCGTCGAGGACCAGCGGCACCACGCCCCAGTTGACGAGGTTGGAGCGATGGATGCGCGCGAACGACTTGGCGATGACCGCGCGCACGCCCAGGGCCATCGGCGCGATGGCGGCGACCTCGCGCGAGGAGCCCTGGCCGTAGGTCTCGCCGCCGACGATGATGCCGCGCCCGGCCGCGCGCGCCCGCGCCACGAACTCCGGGTCCACGTACTTGAAGGTGAACTCCGCGATGGCCGGGATGTTCGACCGGAACATCAGCACCGCGGCGCCGGCCGGCGAAATATCGTCGGTCGACACTTTATCGCCGAGCTTGAGCAGCACCGGCGCCTCCAGCGTCTCCGCCACCGGCTCGCCGAGCGGCACCGGCTTGATGTTCGGCCCGCGCACGATCTCGCCGCCGCCGTCGGGCTTCACGATGCCGACGTCCGAGCCCGCGAACTGCGGCGGCAGCGCCACCGGGCGCGGCGCCCCCAGCGTGCGCGGGTCGGTGATCACGCCGGTCAGCGCGGAGGCGGCGGCGACGACGGAGGAGCAGAGATAGACCTCGTCGCCCTTCACGCCGCTGCGCCCGGGGAAGTTGCGGTTGAACGCGCGCAGGCTCTTGCTGCCCGAGGCGGGGACGTGGCCGATGCCCGCGCAGGAGCCGCAGGACGGCTCGGAGACGAGCGCGCCGGCGGCGATCACGTCGGCCAGCAGCCCCTCGCGCGCCATCGTTTCCAGGATGCGCTGGCTGCCGGGGAAGAGCACGAACGAGACAGACGGATGCACGCGGCGGCCACGCAGCACGTCGGTGACCGACGCCATGTCGTGCCAGGAGCCGTTCGTGCAGGAGCCAACCGCGACCTGGTCGACCGCGGTGCCGGCGACCTCGTCCACGGGCACCACGCGGTCGGGGGAGCCGGGCAGCGCCACCAGCGGCACGATCGACGAGAGATCGAGCTCGATCTGCTCGTCGTACTCGGCGTCGTCGTCGGCGGCGAGCGGGCGCCAGTCGCCGCCGCGGCCCAGCCGCGTGAAGAACGAGCGGGTGACCTCGTCGCTGGGAAACACGCTGGTCGTGAGGCCGAGCTCGGCGCCCATGTTGGCGATCGTCATGCGCTGGGCGGCCAGGAGCGAGGCCACGCCGGGGCCGCCGTACTCGAAGACCTTGCCGGTGCCGCCGCGCACGGTCAGGCGCCGGAGCAGCTCGAGGATGACGTCCTTGGCGGTGACCCACGGGCCGAGGGCGCCCGTGAGCCAGACGCGCACGACGGCCGGCATCGGCAGGAAATAGGGCGCGCCGCCCATGGCGACGGCGACGTCGAGGCCGCCGGCGCCGAGGGCCAGCATGCCGGCGGCGCCGCACAGCGGCGTGTGGCTGTCGGTGCCGAGCAGCGTCTGGCCGGGGACGGAGAACGACTCCATGTGCACCTGGTGGCAGATGCCGTTGCCCGGCTTGGAGAAGAGGCTGCCGTACCTGCGCGCGACCGAGGCCAGGTAACGATGGTCGTCGGTGTTGCGCGAGTCCACCTGGTAGACGTTGTGATCGATGTAGGTGACCGCGCGCGCCGGCACCACGCGCTGGAAGCCGAGAGCCTCGAACTGCAGCCAGGACTGGATGCCGTTGGTGTCGGTTAGCAGCACCTGGTCGATCGCGAGGCCGATCTCGTCACCGGCGAGAGGCTTGCCGGCGGCGAGATGGCTCTCGATCAGCTTGCGCGCCAGGCTCTTGCCCATGCCGCGCTCAGCGCTTCTCCCGCGGCACGAACTCGCGCCGCTTGGGGCCGACGTAATCGGCGCGCGGCCGGATGAG
>DASSLH010000623.1:0-7268 GCA_035689625.1 Candidatus Methylomirabilota bacterium
GGCGGCTGCTGGCCGGGCGGCGGCGGCGTGGCTGACGGCGGCGGCGCCGGCGGCTGCTGCGTGAGGGCGGTGCCGGCGGCGGCGAGCACGAGGCCGGCGGCCAGCGTGAGCGTGACGAGCGAGGCGCGGGGGCTCATGCGCGGTCCTTTCATCCCCGTCCAGGGAACACGATCGGCTGGCCGTGCGGCGTCGCGGCCGCGGCGGCTTCCCAGGCGTCCTTGCGCGCGCGCAGCTCGTTGGCCGGCACGATGCGCTTGGCGGCCACCAGCTTCTCCAGCGCCGCCAGCCAGTAGTGGTAGTAGCGGCTGCCGTCGTCGCGCTCGCCGCGCGCCCTGGCGGCGGCGATCTCGTCGGCCAGGCGCGCCGCCCATTCCTTCCACGTGAAGTGGCCGCGCGCGGAGAGCGTCACCGCCATCGCGAACGCCTGCGCCTCCCAGGGCGCCCGGAACACCGGGCCCTCGTCGTCGCGCGGGATGGCCGGCAGCGCGTCGAGGTCGGGCGCGCTCATGCCGTCACCAGGTAGTCGTCCCAGAGGTCGAGATGGACGCCGTCGCGCGCCGGCGCGTCGTCGCCCCACAGCTCGCGCGCGGTGAAGCGCACGCTGTAGCAGTGCTGGGGCGCCCGGCCGCGGCCGGCCGCGTTGGCATCGGGGAACGTCCACACGCCGTGGTCGATGGCGACCACGCCGTGCTTGCCGCGGGCGTAGCGCGGCAGCCGGGTGTGGCCGGTGGGATTGATATTGCGCGTGAGCACGCGGTCGCCGACCTTGAAGCGCGGCGGCACGTCGGCGTCCACGCGGGCGTCACGGCTCGTGCGCAGCAGGCGCTCGACCTGCTCGGGCTGGACCGTCCGGGCATCGGTGATCCGCACCGGGGTGCCGCCCCCGCCCTGCAGCCGGACGTCGAGCTCGTCGTGCGTGAGCAGGCCGGTGTCGTGCAGCAGCTTCTCGATGCCGAACAGCCAGTGCTCGTAGTAAGTGGTGGCCAGGTACGCGGCCGGCGGCATCTCCTCGCGCGCGTAGCGCGACATGTCGATGTTCCACTTGCCGAGGAAGCCGGCGGCCAGCGTCACCGCGAACGCCCGGCGCTCCCACTCGTGGTGGAAGACCGGCTCGTCGCGCTCGATCTCCACCGGGCCGAAGCCGTGCATGCCGCCGAGGTCGTGGGCGCCGTTCATCGCCGCGCTCCCGCCGCCGGCGCCGGCACCCTGGCGACGCCGATCATGGCGTCGCGGGTGACCAGGGCCGCCAGCTGCTCCTCGCTCAGGCGCTCCGTCCCGGCCGGCCGCTCGGGCAGGACCATGTAGCGGATCTCCGCCGTGCTGTCCCAGACGCGCACCTCGGTGCTCTCCGGCAGCGTGACGCCCAGCTCCTTCAGCACGCCGCGCGGATCGATGACCGCCCGCGCCCGGTACGGCGCCGACTTGTACCAGACCGGCGGCAGGCCGAGCACCGCCCACGGGTAGCAGGAGCACAGCGTGCAGACGACCATGTTGTGCACGGACGGCGTGTTCTCGACGACGACCAGCTTCTCGGACTGCCGGCCGACGAAGCCGAACTCGGCCACGGCGGCGGTGCCGTCCGCCAGCAGCCGGCGCCTGTACTCCGGATCGAGCCACGCCCGCGCGACGACCCTGGCGCCGTTGCGGGGACCGACCTTGGTCTCGTAGGTGTCGATCAGGGCGTCGAGCGCCTTGGGCTCGACAAGGCCCTTGTCGACCAGCAGGGACTCCAGCGCGCGCACCCGCAGCTCGACGTCGGTGAGCGGCGCGCCGTGCGCGCGATGCTCCTGGACGTCGTCGTCGTCGTGGTGATGGTGGTGTTCGTGGCTCACGAGCCCTCCTTGTACTTCTTGATGGCGCCCGGCGCCAGCGCCAGGCCGTGCCCCGGCCCCTCCGGCACGCGGAAGAAGCCGTTCTCGCACCGGGGCAGCTCGACGAACAGGTCGGCCGGCGCCCAGTTCATGTACTCCACCAGGAACGCGTTGGACAGCGCGCCGGCCACCTGCAGCGAGATCTCGTGCACGACGTGCGGCGAGACGAAGAGGCCGTGGGCGGCCGCCAGATGGCCGATGCGCAGCGTCTCGCTGAAGCCGTTGGCGCGCCCGACGTCGGGCATGAGATAGCGCGCCGCCCGCCGCTCGCACAGCTCGCGGAACTCGAAGCGGGTGAAGTGGTTCTCGCCGGTCGCGACGGGAATCGTGATGGCGCGCGCCACCTCGGCGCAGCCTCCAAAATCGTCGGCCAGCACCGGCTCCTCGTACCAGACGATATCCAGGTCTTCGAGCATCTGGGCTTGCCTGATCGAGCTCAGGACATCGAGCTTTTGATTCACGTCCACCATCAGCCGGACGCCGTCGCCGAGCGCCTTCTTCACCGCCTCGACCCGCTTGCGGTTGGCGCGCGGGTCGGGGTCGTGGATCTTCATCTTGTAGTAGCGGCAGCCCTGCCCGGTGTAGAAGCGCGCCTCGTTGACGATGTCGTCGACGGAATACTTCGACCAGCCGCCGCTGCCGTAGGCCTCGACGCGATCGGCGGCGGCGCCCCACATGCGGTAGAGCGGCTGGCCGGCGGCCTTGCCGGCGAGGTCCCAGAGCGCGATGTCGAGCGCGGAGAGCGCGTAGCCGGCCACGCCGACCTTGCGGATGCCGCGATCGGCGCGGAACATCTTCTCCCACAGCCGCTCGACCAGCCGCGGATCCTCGCCGAGCAGCAGCGGCTTGAGCCGCGTCTCGAGATAGACCTGCATCGCCTCGGCGCCGCCGCCGCCGAACGCCAGCGTGTAGCCGAAGCCCTCGAGCCCCGCGTCGGTGGCGATGAACGCGGCCACCATGCGGTGATCGGGAAACTCCAGCGACATCGGCTTGGGACACGGGATGCGGAGCACGGCGCTCTCGATGCCGGTGATCTTCATGGGCGCTATACTACCGCCCATGACCACGAATCGCCCGACCATCGAGCAGGAATACGCCGCCGCCCGTCCCCGGTCCAAGGCCCTCTTCGAGCGCGCCCGCCAGAGCATGCCGAGCGGTGCCGCCCACGACGGCCGCGTCTTCGCGCCGTTCCCGTTCTACGTCGAGCGCGCCGACGGCGCCCGCAAGTGGGACGTGGACGGCCACGCCTACCTCGACTGCTGGAGCGGCCACGGCGCGCTCATGCTGGGCCACAACCACCCGGCGATCGTGAAGGCGATCACCGAGCAGGCGAAGAAGGGGCTGCACTACAGCGCCTGCTCGGAGCTGGAGATCCGCTGGGCGGAGCTGATCCGCTCCTGCGTGCCCAACGCCGAGCGCGTGCGCTTCACGCTGACCGGCACCGAGACGACCTCGCTGGCCGTGCGGGTGGCCCGGGCATTCACCGGCCGCGACTACATCGTCAAGTTCGAGAGCCACTTCCACGGCGTGCACGACATGTTCGTGGCCGCCGTGAAGGATCCGTTCGAGATCCCGATGTCGGCCGGCGTGCCGGCCCGCACGCTGGAGACCACGCTGGTCGCGCGCTGCAACGACATCGACCAGGTGCGCGAGCTGCTCGAGGACCATCCGGTGGCGGCGGTCATCCTGGAGCCGGCCGGCGGCCGCTCGATGACGGTGCCGACGCATCCGGAGTTCCTGAAGGCGCTGCGGGAGGAGACACGCCGGCACGGCACGGTGCTGATCTTCGACGAGGTCGTCACCGGCTTCCGGCTGGCGCCCGGCGGGGCCCAGGAGCACTTCGGCGTGACGGCCGACCTCACCTGCCTGGCCAAGGCGGTGGCCGGCGGCCTGCCGGGCGCGGCGCTCGTCGGCCGCGCGGACCTGATGGACAGCATCGCGTTCACCGGCGACGCCAAGCGCGACCGCACCAAGCGCGTGGCGGACCAGGGCACCTACAGCGGCACGCCGCTCGTCGCCGCCGCCGCCGTCGCCCAGCTGGAGATCCTCAAGACGGGCGAGGTCCAGCGCGAGCTGAACCGCCTCGGCGATCGCCTGCGGGCCGGCATGAACCAGGCGCTCAAGACGCGCGGGGTGCGCGGCTGCGCGTACGGCGGCTCGTCCATCTTCCGGATCTTCCTCGGCGCCGACTCCGCCGAGCTGGGGCTGGACAACTGGACGTTCGACGCCACCCGGCTGGACCGCGGCATGGGCGCCACGCTGAGCGGCGGGCTGCACCTGGCCATGCTCAACAACGGCGTGGACTACAGCCGCGGCAACGCGCACGGCTGGATGAACGGCGCCATGACCGACAAGGACATCGACCAGATCATCGACGCCTTCGACCGCTCGCTGGTCCGCATGCAGGAGGACCGCCTCCTGGGGTGATGCCCCATGTCCTCGACCTCGTGGGCGTCGCCGTCTTCGCGGTGAGCGGAGTCCTGGCGGCGCGTCACCGGGAGCTGGATCTCCTGGGCGTCATCGTCATCGCGGCCATCACGGCCATCGGAGGAGGCACGCTGCGTGATCTCCTCCTGAATCGGTATCCGATCTTCTGGATCACGGATGCCCAGTACCTGACGGTCATCGTCGTGGCCGCGCTGCTGACCGTCGCGTACGCGCGGGTGAGGCCGCCGCCGGGCAACGCGCTCCTCGTGGCCGACGCCCTGGGGCTGGCGCTGTTCGCGCTGTCGGGAGCCCAGGTGGCCGAAGCGGCGCGGTGCCCGCCGATCATCGTGGTGCTGATGGGCACGATGACCGGTGCCGCCGGAGGGGTTCTGCGGGACGTCATCACGGCGCAGGTGCCCCTCATCCTGCGGCGAGACATCTACGCCACGGCCGCGATCGCTGGCGTCGCTCTCTACCTGCTCTTGCAGGCGCTCGGGCTGCAACGCTCGTGGGCGTTCGCGGCCGGCATGGCGGTGGTGGTGGCCCTCCGGCTGCTGGCCATCCGGTGGGGCCTGCGGCTGCCGATCTTCCGCGTGGCCTAGTTCACACCCGCCGCGCGTTGTCGTCCGGGTAGCGGTACTCCATGTTGCGGGCGGTGTTGCGGGCGACCGTCTCGCCGAAGTAGCGCGCGACCACCTTCAGCGCCATGTCGATGCCGGCCGAGATGCCGGCCGACGTCAGCACGTCGCCGTCCTCGACGACGTGCAGCTTGTCCTCCACCGTCACCGCCGGAAACGACTCGCGCATCCACGGCAGCGAGCGCCAGTGCGTGGTGGCGTGACGCCCGTCGAGCAGGCCGGCCTGGCCGAGCAGCATGCTGCCGGTGCAGACCGACGTCAGCGTCTCGACCTCCTTCGCGCGCTGGCCGATCCAGGCCAGCAGCCGCGCGTTCTTGATCTCCGTGCGCGTACCCCAGCCGCCGGGCACGACGAGGACGTCGAGCTTCGGGCAGGTGTCGATCGTCACGTGGGGCGTGACCTGCATGCCGCCGGTCGTCGTCACCGTGCCCGCCTGCTCGGCCACCAGCAGCACCTCGAAGGGCGAGGGCTCCTCGCGGCGCGCCTGCTCGTCGAGCCGCGTGACCGAGAAGACCTCGAAGGGCCCGCAGAAGTCGAGGACCTCGACGTCGGGAAAGATCAGGATGCCGACGCGCTTGCGATTCATCGTGTGCCTCCCGTCGCCTGGGCGATGCCGCCGCGCAGCGCGCCCGGCTCGATGCTGCCCCACAGGACCTCGAACCCCTCCGGCAGCCGGCGGCTGTTCGGCATCGAGAGCCACAGCCGCATCAGGAAGCGGTCCTTGCCGGGCGCGGGGTCGTCCTCGTACGTGCTGCGCGCGTGGTAGACGAGGTGGTTGTTGAGCAGCTGCACGTCCCCGGCGCGCATTCCCATCGCGTAGCACAGCGCCTCGCAGACCTCGGCCCACAGGTCGAGGGCCGCGCTCTGAGCCGTCGTCAGCGGTGGCACGCCGGGCAGGCCCTGGGCGTTCTCGACGAACGTGCGCGAGTACTGGCTGGTGAGCTTGCCGTCGCGCAGGCCGAACACCGGCATCGCGTAGCACTGCTGCTTGCCGCCCCGCTCGCCCTCGCGCACGTGGTGGTAGGGCGCGCACAGCAGCGCGTGCAGGTCCGGCCGCCGCTCGAGGATCGTGTTGTAGACGGCCGCCACCGACACCACCTTGCTGAGGCCGCCGCGGGCGGCCGGCCGCACGCAGAGCAGCGTGACGACGTCCACGCGGTCGGTGTGGAAGCGCAGCGGCCCCGCCGAGCGCGCCTTGTTGCGCGAGGTGCGCGGCTCGCCGGCCTTCATCGGGTTGACCTCCCGCACGGCGCCGTAGAGGCGATTCTCGTCGCGCACGTCGCCGATCAGCTCGCCGGCGCCGTTCTGGAAGCGCGGCGTGCCGAGGTGCAGGCCGAGCCCCCAGTACAGGATGCGCAGCTCGTCCTCGGAGTAGCGCTCGACCGGGATGCGTCGCAGCAGCACGAGGCCGCGACCGTCCTCCAGCTGCCGGGCGACCTCGGCCAGCGCCGGACCGAGGCGCGGCAGCGGGAAGTCCTCGCGTCGCAGCCCCCGCCAGCCGAGGCCGCGCGCCTGCACGGCGCGCAGCGCGGCGTCGAGGTCGTCCTGCTCGCCGGTCGTGAGCGTGCGGATCCAGTCGGTCGCGCACGCGAGCTCCTCGCCGCGCCACGTCTCGGGTCCCTCGATGGGCCGCGTCATCGTCAGGCTCATGGACGGCGCTCCTGCAGCAGCGTCTTGGCGACCTCGTCCAGCGTGGGCGGCACGCCGGCGTCCTTGTAGACGGCCAGCCGCCGGTACACGTCGGCGGCCGCCCGGTGGAACCCCTCGGGCAGGCCGGCGGCACCCAGGGTGGCGGCGTTCTCCTCCATCTCGGCGATCCAGCGCCAGGCCTTGCGCGCGCTGCCGCGCGCCGCGCTCTCCGCGCGCTTGGGCAGGTCGGGCTGCGAGCGCTGCCACTCCGCCACCAGCGCCTCGCCCACCCCGGCGGCGTTGGCCAGCGCCACGATGGACAGCAGCAGCGCCTGCTGACCCTTGTTCCAGCCGCCGTAGGCCATCTTGATCGCCGACGCCGCGGTGAGATCGCCGGGCAGCACGATCGCCTCCAGGTTGCCCCGGGCGAACAGCGCGGCGGCGCGGGGCGCCGCGGGGCCGGAGAGGTAGAGGCGCGTCGTGCCGGGCCTGGCGGGCGGCGGGCCGATGAGACCGCCGTCCACGTACGTGGCGCCCGCGTCCTCGACGAGGCGCGCGATGTCGCGCGACGTCGCCGGGGCGACGGCGTTGCCGTCCACGTAGAGGCCACGGAAGCCGGCGGCGGCGACGGCGCCGGCCACGTCGCGGGCGGCGTGCGGCGGGCACACGGACAGCACGAGGTCGCTGGCGGCGACGACCGCGC
>DASSLH010000624.1:0-3218 GCA_035689625.1 Candidatus Methylomirabilota bacterium
CGCGCCGTGCGCCATGCGCCCGCGCGCGGTCACGCGCGCCCACACCACCCCGCGCTGCTCCAGGCACAGCTCGTTCTGCTCCGGCTCGCAGATGATCGCCGCCGTCAGCTCGCGCCCCAGCGGCGTCGCGCAGAGGTGGCGCACACCGAGCATGTCGCCTTCCTCGTCCACGAGCGCGCCGACGACCAGGCGGCCGCCCAGGGCAATGCCGCTGCGCTTGATCGCCGCCGCCGCGACCATCGCCGCCGCCAGGCCGCTCTTCATGTCGGCGCTGCCGCGGCCGTAGATCTTGCCGTCGGCGAAGTCGCCGCCGAACGGCGGATGCGTCCACAGCGCGGCGTCGCCCTCGGTGACGACGTCGGTGTGGCCTTCCAGCAGCAGCGTGGGGCCGGCGGCGGCGTCGCCGAGCACGCCCAGCACGTTGGGCCGGCCCGGCGCGACCTCGTGGACCTCCACCTCGAAGCCCTCGGCGCGCAGCCAGCGCTCGACGTGGGCGGCGGCCGCCGCCTCGGTGGCGTCGGGCTGCCCCGGCCGGAACACGCTCGGGATCCGCACGAGGTCGCGCGTGAGCGCGATCAGCTCGCCTTCGTCGATGCGGGAGAGGACGTCGGAGACGCGCACGGCGCTCACATCCGGCCGCGGGCGGGACCTATTGCTGGGGGAACGACAGGATCACCGAATCGAGCCGGATGACCCGGTACTCTTCGAGCGCGATGTAGAAGTAGTGGCCCTCGACCTCTTCGGCGCTCTCCTCGAAGGCCACGATCGTCTTGGGGTCCGGCATCTCGCGGAACGCGTTGGCGCCCTCGTCGAAGCCGTCGCCGCGCGCCACCACCTCGCCGTAGCGGATCGGCGAGCCCTTGGGGCAGTTCACGCGCACGTCGGCAGGCGCCTCGGCCATCATGCGGACGAGGAGATTGATGCCGTACACCTTGATGGGAATGTTCGTCACGGCGCCCATGATACCACCAGGGGGCTCACTTCAGGCTGCCCGCCGTGAGCCCGCCGACGAGCGCGCGCTCGATCAGCGCGAAGAGCACGACGACCGGCACGATGGCGATCAGCGAGGCGGCGAACAGCGCGTTCCAGTGCTGTACGTAAGCCGTCACGTAGGACGTGATACCGATCGTCAGTGGCCGCCGCTCGGCGTCGGTCATCAGCGTCAGCGCGACGACGTACTCGTTCCAGGCGGCAATGAACGCGAAGATCACGGCGGTCACCAGCCCGGGGAGCGACAGCGGCAGCACCACGCGCAGCAGCGTGCGCGCGCGGCCGCAGCCGTCCACCGCCGCCGCCTCCTCGATCTCGCGCGGGATCGAGGCGAAGAACGCGCGCAGGATCCAGACGGCGAAGGCCAGGTTGAACGCGGCGTTGGTCAGGATCAGCGCCGCATAGGTGTTGATCAGGCCGAGCTCGAAGAACTCCCGGTAGAGGCCCACCACCAGCGCGGTCGGCGCGAACATCTGCGTGACCAGCACAAGCAGCAGGAACGCGCCGCGGCCGCGGAAGCGGTGGCGGGCGGTGTAGTAGGCGGCCGGCACGGCGGCCAGCAGGACCAGCGCGGTAGACAGCCCGGCGACGACGAGCGACACGCGCAGCCAGGCCTGGAAGCCGGGATCGGCCAGCACGTCGGCGAAGTTGCCGAAGCGCCACGCGACCGGCAGCAGCCGCGGCGGCGTGACGCGCAGCTCGGGCTCCGGCTTGAGCGCGGTCAACAGCATCACCAGGTAGGGCGCCAGCATCGCCAGGCCGAGGGCGGCGCCGGCCAGCGTGAGCGCGGCGCGGCGGACGCTCACGCGTCCGGCTCGCGCCAGCCGGCGGCGCCCAGGTACGCCAGCACGGCCGCCAGCGTCAGCCCCACGTTGACCACGCCCAGGGCGGCGGCCAGGCCGACGTCGCGCAGCGCGCTCTTGAACGCGATCTTGTACATGTACGTGATGAGCGTGTCGTGGCCGAAGCCAGGGTTGCGATCGTTCAGCGTCCACACGATCGGAAACGAGTTGAAGACGTAGATGACGTTGAGGCTCGTCGCCACCAGCAGGGCCGGCCGCAGCAGCGGCAGCGTGATCCACCGCCAGGCGCGCCAGCCGCCGGCGCCGTCCACCCGCGCCGCCTCGTAGACGTCGCCGGGGATCGCCTGCAGCCCGGCCAGCAGCACGTAGGTCGTGAAGGGCAGCGAGACGAACACGCCGACGGCGATCATCGCCGCCATCACCGTGCGGTCGTCACCCAGCCAGTCCACCGGCGCCGCCAGCAGGCGCAGCGAGAGCAGCGCGTGGTTGAGGATCCCGAAGTAGTAGTCGTAGATCCACACGAACAGCTTGGACGTCATGATGAGCGAGGCGGCCCACGGCACCAGCAGCGCCCACCGCACCAGCCGGCGGCCGGGGAACTCGGCGTCCAGCAGCTGGGCCAGCGCCAGCGAGATCAGCAGCGTGACACCGACCACGCTCGCCACCCACACCAGCGTGTTGAGCGCGACGCCCGGCAGCGGCTCCTGCTGCACGAGCCGCGCGTAGTTGCGGGCGCCGACGAAGCCCTGGTAGAGGCCGGTGATCGAGTAGCGCGACAGCGAGGCGCGGACCAGCTCGGCGGCGGGCACGAGGACGACGGCGGCGATCAGCGCCAGGCTGGGAGCGAGCCAGAGCAGCGCCGGCGCTCGGCGGCGGCGCTCGCGGTTCAGCGCCCGCCTTCCGCCGCCGTCGCGTGCTGCTGCAGCGTCGTGAGGACGCGCCGGGGGTCGCCACCGGGCTGCACCGCCAGGCCGAGGCTCTGCTGGACGTCGAGCTTGACCTTGTCCCAGGCCGGGTCGGTCGTCGGCGCCAGCCGCGCGGTCGGCAGCGCGTCGAGATACGGCGCGAGCCGGGCGTCCCCGCTCATCCGGGCCAGGCCGGACTTCGTCACCGGCAGGAAGCCCTCCGCGCTGATCCAGCGCGTGATGTTGTCCGGCTGGTAATAGAGATCGAGGAACTTCTTCACGGCCTCCTGGTTGCCCTTCTTCTTGAAGGCCATCAGGTAGTCCTCGACGCCCAGCGTGACGGAGGTGCCCGTGTTCGTCGGCATCGCGGCCACGCCGTAGGCAACCTTGCCCTCGGCGTCGAGCTGCCTGGCCAGCGGGCTGAAGCCCATGACCATGCCGACCTTGCCGTCCTTGAAGAGCTGGAAGGCGCCGTCGGTGCGGTTGGTCTTGCCCGGGTTGACCTGGGTGACCCGGTGCT
>DASSLH010000625.1:0-2919 GCA_035689625.1 Candidatus Methylomirabilota bacterium
GCGACGATCTTATTCGGAGGGCCCCCCCGGTTCAAGGACCCTCCCGCGCGGCGCGGGGGGTCCGTCCTTCGGGCTCAGGCGCCGAGTTTGGTCTTGAGGAACTCCAGGGCGCGTTCGAGCGCGGCGGGGACGTTCTCGGGATTCTTGCCGCCGGCCTGGGCGAGGTCGGGCCGGCCGCCGCCGCCGCCGCCGACCGCGCGGGCGATCTCCTGGACCAGCTTGCCGGCGTGGAAGCGCTTGGTGAGGTCCCTGGTGACCGCGGCCACGAGGTTGACCTTGCCGTCCACGACGCTGCCGACGAGCACGATGCCGGACCCCAGCCGATCGCGCAGGCGATCGGCGACCGCCCGCAGGCCGTCGGCGTCCAGCCCGTCGATGCGGCCAGCGACGACGGCGACGCCGTTGACCTGGCGGGCGCCGGACACGAGATCGTCGGCGCGCGAGCGGGCGAGCTTGCCCTCCAGCTCGGCCAGCTGCTTTTCCAGCGCGCGCTGCTCGTCGAGCAGCCTGCGCAGGCGCTGGGGCGCCTCGGCCGGCGCGATCTTCAGCAGGTCGCCGATCTCGCGCAGCACGCGCTCCTGGCGGGCCACCGCCTCCACCGCGGCGGTGCCGGCCACCGCCTCGATGCGTCGCACGCCGGCGGCCACCGCGCCCTCGGTCGCGACCTTGAAGAAGCCGATCTGGCCGGTGGCGTCGAGATGCGTGCCACCGCACAGCTCGGTCGAGAAGTCGCCGATCCTCACCACACGCACGCGCTCGCCGTACTTCTCCCCGAACAGCGCCATGGCGCCCGAGGCCAGCGCCTCCTTGAGGTCCATCTCCCGGTGGGTGACCGGCGTGTTGGCCTGCACCTGCTCGTTCACCAGCTCCTCGATCTGCTCGACCTCGCGGTCCTTGATGGCCCCGCCGTGCGAGAAGTCGAAGCGCAGGTGATCGGGCGCGACCAGCGAGCCGGCCTGCCCGACGTGGGTGCCGAGGATCCGGCGCAGCGCGGCGTGCAGCAGGTGCGTGCCGGTGTGGTGCTGGCGCAAGCCCTGGCGGCGCGGCGACTCCACGGTGACCGCCACGTCCTCGTTCTCGTGGAAGCCGCCGGCGCGGACGTTGACCCGGTGGACGATGAGCTTGTTGCCGCGATAGTAGGTGTCGAGGATGTCGCCGCGGCCCTGGCGGCCCACCAGCGTGCCGGTGTCGCCGACCTGGCCGCCCGACTCGGGGTAGGCCGGCGTGCGGTCGAGGATCATCTCGACCTCGTCGCCCTCGCTCGCCTCGCGCACGCGCTGTACGCCGCGCACCATGGCCAGCACGCGCGCCGGCGAGGTCAGCGTGTCGTACCCGACGAACTGCCCGGCGGGGATCTCGCTGCCGAGACGCTGGAAGACGGCGGCTGACTCGCCCTCCTCGCCGGCGCCGAACGCCGCGCCGGCCCGCGCGCGGTCGCGCTGCGCCTCCATCTCCTCGCTCCAGGCGCGCTCGGTCGCGTCGGTCACCACCCAGCCGCGCTCGCGCAGGACGTCCTCGGCGAGGTCGCGGGGGAAACCATACGTGTCGTAGAGCGTGAAGAGGAAGGCGCCATCAACGGCACGGCCTCGACCGTCGCCCTGCGCTTCGACGTAGTCCTCGATGCGGCGCATACCGCTGTCGAGCGTCTCGGCGAAGCGCTCCTCCTCGCCGCGCACGGTCTCCTCGACGCGGGCACGCTCGGCGACGATCTCGGGATAGGCGCCGCCCATGACGTCGCCGACCCAGCCGACGGTCGTGTAGAGGAACGGCTCGGTGAGGCCCAGCATGCGGCCGTGGCGCATGGCCCGGCGCATGATCCGGCGCAGGACGTAGCCGCGCCACTCGTTGGACGGCGTCACGCCGTCGGCGATGAGGAAGGCCGCCGTCCGGCCGTGGTCGGCGATGACGCGCATGGAGACGTCGTCGCCCTCGGCGACGCCGTAGCGCTTGCCGGCCAGCTCGCCGATGCGCGCGATCAGCGGCGCGAACAGGTCCGTCTCCCAGTTCGAGAGCTTGCCCTGCAGCACGGCGGCCACGCGCTCCAGCCCCATGCCGGTGTCGATGGACGGCCGCGGCAGCGGCGTCATCGTGCCGGCGCCGTCGCGGTTGAACTGCATGAAGACCAGGTTCCACACCTCCAGCCAGCGGTCGCACTCGCAGGCGACGCCCTGGCAGGGCCGGCCGGCGGCGACCTCGTCGCACGGCAGGTGGTCGCCCTGGTGGAAGTGCAGCTCCGAGCACGGCCCGCAGGGGCCGGTGTCGCCCATCGCCCAGAAGTTGTCCTTCTCGCCCAGGCGCAGGATGCGGTCGTCGCCGAGCCCGGCGACCTTCTTCCAGAGCGCGAACGCGTCGTCGTCGTCGGTGAAGACGGTGGCCTTCAGCCGGCTCCCGTCGAGGCCGAAGTCCTTCGTCAGCAGCTCCCAGGCGTAGGCGATCGCCTCGGCCTTGAAGTAGTCGCCGAACGAGAAGTTGCCCAGCATCTCGAAGAACGTGTGGTGACGGGCGGTGTGGCCGACGTTCTCGAGGTCGTTGTGCTTGCCGCCGGCCCGCACGCACTTCTGGCAGGTCGTGGCCCGCGTGTACTCGCGCCGCTCCTCGCCGAGGAACACGCGCTTGAACTGGACCATGCCGGCGTTGGTGAACAGCAGCGTGGGGTCGTCGGCCGGCACGAGCGAGGAGGACCGCACGCGCGTGTGGCCGTTGCGCTCGAAGTACTTCAGGAACGCTTCGCGGATGTCGGCGCCGGTCATGAGGAGGTCATTCTACCATCGGCGTTCCGAGCGCCTCGCGGACGGCCTGGGCGACGACGCCGCCGGAAACGCCGCGCCGCAGCAGGTAATCGCGCAGGCGCGCGGCGGCCTTGAGCGGGACCTCGCGTGCCAGCGCCGGCAGCCGCCGGCGCGCGAGCCGCCGCGCCTC
>DASSLH010000626.1:0-4760 GCA_035689625.1 Candidatus Methylomirabilota bacterium
CGCCGAGGCGGGCCTGGCCCGCGAGGTCACCCCGTTCTTCGTGGTGAAGTCGCGCGCCGCCGGCGATCCCGACGCGCACCGGGCGCTGCTGGCCGCGCTGGCCAACGCGCGCGCGCGCGTGGTGGCGCGCCTGGGGGCGGCGCCGCGCGAGCGCGTGACGGTGATCCTCTACGACGCGGCCGATTTCCGCGATGTCACGCGCGTGCACGGCTGGGTCACCGGGCTGTTCGACGGCAAGATCCGGCTGCCGATGGGCGGGGCGCTTCCGCCGCGCCGCGAGCTCGAGCGCATCCTCGCCCACGAGTACACGCACGCCGTCGTGCACGACCTCACCCGCGGCCGCGCGCCGCGCTGGCTCCACGAGGGCCTGGCCCAGGCGCTGGAAGGCGCGGCAGCGGATCCGCTGCTGCGCGTGCCGGGCCGGCCGACGCTGGGCGGCCTGGAAGAGCTGCTGGCCGATCCCGACGCCGCCCGCGCGCGCACCGGCTACGACGTCGCGCTGTGGGTCGTCCACGACCTGCTGGACCGCGGCGGCATGCCGGCCATGCGCGAGCTGATGCTGCGCCTGGGCCGCGGCGAGACGATCGCCACCGCCGTCCCCGCCGTCTACGGGCTGCCGCTGGCCGAGCTGGAAGACCAGTGGCGGCGCGTGCTGGGCGGCTGAGCGCACGGCCGTGTTCCACAAGATCCTCATCGCCAACCGAGGCGAGATCGCGCTGCGGATCATCCGCACCTGCCGCGAGCTCGGCATCCGCACGGTCGTCGCTCACTCCACAGCGGACGCGCAGTCGCTCCCCGTGCGTGTCGCCGACGAGTCCATCTGCGTGGGGCCGGACGAGGCGCGCGGCAGCTACCTGAACATCGCCGGCATCATCTCGGCGGCGGTCGTCACCGACAGCGAGGCGATCCACCCCGGCTACGGCTTCCTGGCCGAGAACCCCGCCTTCGCCGACATCTGCCGCGCCTGCGGGCTGACCTTCATCGGCCCATCGCCGGAGGCAATCCGCCTGATGGGCGACAAGGCCCAGGCCCGCGTGATCGCCAAGCAGGCCGGCGTGCCGGTCGTGCCGGGCAGCGAGATGCCGCTCAAGGACGAGGCCGAGGCGATGGACGTCGCCGAGGCCGCCGGCTTCCCGGTGATCTTCAAGGCCGCCGCCGGCGGCGGCGGGCGCGGCATGCGCATCGTGCGCTCGCGCGCCGACGTACCGCAGGCCTTCGCCGCCTGCCAGGCCGAGGCCGGGGCCGCCTTCGGCTCCTCGGAGATCTACTGCGAGAAGTACATCGAGGAGGCGCGCCACGTCGAGGTGCAGGTGCTCGGCGACAAGAACGGCATGCGCGTGCACCTGGGCGAGCGCGACTGCTCGGTGCAGCGCCGCCACCAGAAGCTGATCGAGGAGTCGCCGGCGCCGTCGCTGCCGGACCCGACGCGAGCGGGGCTGCACAAGGCGGCGCTGGCCGCCGCCGCCGCCGTCAACTACGCCAGCGCCGGCACCGTCGAGTTCCTGGTCGACGCCCGCACCGGCGACTTCTACTTCATCGAGATGAACACGCGCATCCAGGTCGAGCACCCGGTGACCGAGATGATCACCGGCATCGACCTCATCCGCGAGATGATCCGCGTCGCCGCCGGTGAGCCGCTCGGCTACCGCCAGGACGCCGTGCGGCTGGAGGGCCACGCCATCGAGTGCCGGGTGAACGCCGAGGACCCGGTGACGTTCGCGCCCAGCGCCGGGCGCGTGACCGGCTGGATCCCGCCCGGCGGCTTCGGCGTGCGCGTGGACAGCCACCTCATGGCGCCCTACGTGGTCCCGCCGTTCTACGACTCGCTGCTGGCCAAGATCGTCGTGCGCGGCCGCACGCGCGCCGAGGCGGTGGACCGCATGCGGCGCGCGCTCTCGGAGACGGTCGTGGAGGGCGTCAAGACCACGATCCCCTACCACCTGAAGGTGCTGGCGGACCCTGCCTTCGTCGAGGGGCGCTTCACGAGCCTGGACGGCGCGCGGCTCAGCGCGGCCTGATGGATCCCTCGCTCTACGTGATCCTCGATCGCGGGGCCGCCCGCGGCCGGGACCTCGGCGACCTGCTCGAGGCCACGCTCGCCGGCGGCTGCCGCATGGTGCAGCTGCGCGAGAAGGAGTGGCCCTCCGGCCGCCTGCTGCCGCTGGCCGAGCGGCTGCGGGCGCGCTGCGCGGCCGCCGGCGCCACGTTCATCGTCAACGACCGGGTGGACCTGGCGCTCGCCGTCGGCGCCGATGGCGTGCACGTCGGCCAGGACGACCTGCCGGCCCGCCTGGCGCGGCCGCTGCTGCGCCCCGGCATGATCCTCGGCGTGTCCACCCACAGCGTCGAGCAGGCGAGCGCCGCCCAGGCCGACGGCGCCGACTACGTGGCCGTGGGCTCGATGTTCGCCACCCGCAGCAAGGCCGAGTTCCAGCTCGTCGGCCCCGCCCTGCTGCGCGCCGTGCGGCCCCGGATCCGCGTGCCGCTGGTCGCCATCGGCGGCATCACGCCGGACAACGTAGGCGAGGTCATCGCCGCCGGCGCCGACGGCGTGTCGGTCATCTCGGCGGTCGCCGGCGCCGACGATCCGCGCGCGGCCACGGAACGGTTCCTGGCCGTCATCGCGGCCGCCCGGGGCTTGACCGGCTCACGGCCCCGGCTATAGCATGGGCGGCGCGTAAATCCCTGATTCGTCGATCAAGGAGGCTCCCATGAAATCGCTCACCTTCCGCGGCGCCCTCGTGGCGCTCCTGGCGCTCGGCGTCGCCCTGCTGCCGGGGGCCTCTCAGCTCTCGGCTCAGGGCAAGGGCACCATCAAGATCGCCACCCAGAGCCCGCTCTCCGGCGGGCAGGCGGCGCTGGGCGAAGGCATCAAGCTCGGCGCCCAGCTGGCCGTCGACAAGTTCAAGGGCCCGCTCGTGAAGGCCGGCTTCAAGGTCGAGCTGGTGCCCTTCGACGACCAGGCCAAACCCGACGTCGGCGTCGCCAACGCGAAGAACATCATCGCCGACAAGGACATCCTGGCGATCATCGGCCACCTGAACTCCGGCGTCGCGATCCCGTCCTCCGAGGTCTACAAGGAAGTCAACCTCACGATGATCTCGCCCGCCAACACGAACCCGACCGTCACCGACCGCGGCTACGGCAACGTCAACCGCGTGTGCGGCCGCGACGACGTGCAGGGCGTGGTCGGCTCCGAGTTCGCGCACGGCACCGTCAAGGCCAAGAGCGTGTACGTCGTGCACGACAAGACGACGTACGGCCAGGGCGTGGCGGAGTTCTTCAAGGCCGACGCCGAGAAGAAGGGCCTGAAGGTCCTGGGCTTCGAGGGCACCGAGGAGAAGTCGAACTTCGACCCGATCCTCACGCCGATCAAGGCCAAGAACCCCGACCTCATCTACTTCGGCGGCATCTACGACCAGGGCGCGCCGTTCTTCAAGCAGGCCAGCGAGAAGGGCATCAAGGCCAAGTTCATGGGCCCCGACGGCATGGACTCCTCCGATCTGACGAAGATCGCCGGCAAGGCGGTCGTCGGCATGTACTACACGTCGGCGGCGGGCCCGGCCTCCGCGCTGGCCGGCGCCAAGGGCTTCGTCGACGAGTTCAAGAAGAAGTTCGGCAAGAACCCCGAGCCGTACGCGGCCGAGGCCTACGACGCCACCGCGATCGCGCTGAAGGGCATCGAGGCCGCCGCCAAGGGCGGCAAGACGCCCGGCCGCGAGGACGTCTCGGCGGCCGTCCGCAAGGTGCACTACAAGGGCATCACCGGCGACATCGCCTTCGACGGCAAGGGCGACCGGCAGAAGAGCAACTACTTCGTGCTGCAGGTGGTCAGCGACAACCCCGAGAAGTGGGGCGACAACAAGATCGTCAAGCAGCTCACGATCGCGGCCCCCGCGGCGAAGAAGTAACGCCGCGCGGTCACGGCGGCGGGGCGGCCGGCCCCGCCGCCGTCGCCGCGTCCGGCTGCGTCAGCCTCCATGGATCTTCAGCTCCTCGTCGCCATCTTCCCCCAGGTCCTGCTCGACGGCATCCTGCTGGGCTTCATGTACGCCCTCATCGCGCTCGGCTACACGATGGTGTACGGGGTGCTGGAGTTCATCAACTTCGCCCACTCCGAGATCTTCATCGTGGGCGCGTTCGTCGGGGTGGAGATCCTGCTGGCGCTGAAGTCGGCCGGGCTGCTGGAGTCGATCCCGTGGGTGGTGGTCCTGCTGGGGATCCTGATCGCGGGGATGGCGGCCAGCGCCCTGCTGGCGGTCACGATCGAGCGGGTGGCCTACCGGCCGCTGCGCCACGCGCCCCGCCTGATCCCGCTGATCTCGGCCATCGGGGTGTCGTTCTTCCTGCAGGACGCCATCCGCCTCTTCGAGTCGATCTGGCGCAACGCCTTCAACCTCGTCTATCCGACCATCGACGTGCTCAACCACCGCTACGACATCACCGCGACGGTGGACGTGCCGCTCAAGTCCATCGTCGTCATCGTCGCCGCGCTGCTGATGCTGTGGGCGCTGTGGGCGCTGGTCAACCGCACGAAGATCGGCACCGCCATCCGGGCGGTGGCCGAGGACCAAGCCGCCGCCAGCCTCATGGGGATCAACGTCAACCGGATCATCTCGCTCACCTTCCTCATCGGCGGCGCGATGGGAGGCGCGGCGGGCGTGCTGTTCGGCGTGCAGTACAGCCTCATCAATCCGTACACCGGCTTCATCCCGGGGCTCAAGGCGTTCACCGCCGCCGTGCTCGGCGGGATCGGCAAC
>DASSLH010000627.1:0-2731 GCA_035689625.1 Candidatus Methylomirabilota bacterium
CTTCATCGGCTTCGCCATCGGCGAGTCGCTGGGCGCGGCCGCGCTGCGCATCGCCGGCGGCATCTTCACCAAGATCGCCGACATCGGCTCCGACCTGATGAAGATCGTCTTCAACATCAAGGAGGACGACGCCCGCAACCCCGGCGTCATCGCCGACTGCACCGGCGACAACGCGGGCGACTCGGTCGGGCCCAGCGCCGACGGCTTCGAGACCTACGGCGTCACCGGCGTCGCTTTGATCTCGTTCATCCTGCTGGCGGTCAAGGAGCCGGCCGTGCAGGTGCAGCTGCTGGTGTGGATCTTCGCGATGCGAGTGCTGATGATCGTCGCCAGCGGCGTCTCCTACCTCGTCAACGAGACGATCGCCCGGGCCCGCTACGCCCACGCTGCCCGGATGAACTTCGAGTCCCCGCTCACCTCGCTGGTGTGGATCACCTCCGGCGTGTCGGTGGTGATCACCTACGCGGCGTCGTCCGTCCTCATCGGCAACCTCGGCGACGGCACGCTGTGGTGGAAGCTCTCCACCGTGATCACGTGCGGCACCCTGGCCGGCGCCATTATCCCGGAGCTGGTGAAGGTCTTCACCTCGACGGAATCCGGCCACGTCAAAGAGGTCGTCATCTCGGCTCGCGAGGGCGGCGCCTCGCTCAACATCCTGTCCGGCCTGGTGGCCGGCAACTTCAGCGCCTACTGGCTGGGCATCGTCATCGTGGTCCTGATGGGCCTGGCCTACACGGTCAGCACGGCGGGCCTCGGCGCCCTCATGGTGGCGCCCGCGGTGTTCGCCTTCGGCCTCGTCGCCTTCGGCTTCCTCGGCATGGGGCCCGTCACGATCGCCGTCGACTCCTACGGCCCGGTTACCGACAACGCGCAGTCCGTCTTCGAGCTGTCGGTCATCGAGACGCTGCCCGGCGTGAAGGAGCAGATCCGCCGCGACTACGGCTTCGCCGTGGACTTCGAGCGGGCCAAGCACCTGCTCGAGGAGAACGACGGCGCCGGCAACACGTTCAAGGCGACGGCCAAGCCGGTGCTGATCGGCACCGCGGTGGTCGGGGCCACCACCATGATCTTCTCGATCATCGTGGTCCTCACCGCCGGGCTCACCCAGAACCTCGACAAGCTCTCGCTGCTGCACCCGCCGTTCCTGCTCGGGCTCATCACCGGCGGCGCGGTGATCTACTGGTTCACCGGCGCCTCCATCCAGGCGGTGACGACCGGCGCCTACCGCGCGGTCGAGTTCATCAAGGCCAACATCAAGCTGGAAGGCGCGACCAAGGCCTCGGTGACCGACAGCAAGCGCGTGGTGGCGATCTGCACGCAGTACGCGCAGAAGGGCATGTTCAACATCTTCCTGACGGTATTCTTCTCCACGCTGGCCTTCGCGTTCCTGGAGCCGTACTTCTTCATCGGTTACCTGATCTCGATTGCGCTGTTCGGCCTCTACCAGGCCGTGTTCATGGCCAACGCCGGCGGCGCCTGGGACAACGCCAAGAAGATCGTGGAGGTCGAGCTCAAGGAGAAGGGCAGCGCGCTGCACGCGGCCTGCGTGGTGGGCGACACCGTGGGCGACCCGTTCAAGGACACCTCGTCGGTGGCCATGAACCCGATCATCAAGTTCACCACGCTGTTCGGCCTCCTCGCGGTGGAGCTGGCGGTGACGCTCACCGCCGAGCGCGGCTCCGGTCTGAGCCGGCTGCTGGCGGCGGCGTTCTTCGCCGCCTCGCTGGTGTTCGTGTGGCGCTCGTTCTACGGCATGCGCATCCGCACCGGCGCGCCAGCGCCGGCCGGCAGCGGGGCGCAGGCGCGGGCGGTGGCGAGCGGTCACTAGGCGGTCGAGCCCGTGGAGTCGCTGGTCGACCTCATCACCGGTCTGCTCAGCGGCCGCCTCGGGCTCTACGACCTCATCCGCTGGGGCGGCTACGTCGCGCTGGCCGCCATCGTCTTCACCGAGACGGGGCTGCTGGTCGGCTTCTTCCTGCCGGGCGACTCGCTGCTGATCAGCGCCGGCCTGGTCGCCGCCACCGGCGCCCTCAACGTCTGGTGGCTCAACCTCCTGCTGGCGCTGGCGGCGGTCGCCGGCGACAGCGTCGGCTACGCGATCGGCCGGCGGGCGGGCCCGCGGCTGTTCACCCGGCCCCAGTCGCTGCTCTTCCATCCCCGCCACGTCGAGCGCACCCGCGCGTTCTACGCGCGCCACGGCGCCAAGACGATCGTCATCGCGCGCTTCGTCCCGATCGTTCGCACCTTCGCGCCGGTCGTGGCCGGCGTCGGCCAGATGGAGTACCGGCGCTTCCTTCTCTACAATGTCTTCGGCGGCGTGGGATGGGTCACCAGCATGACGTGGGCCGGGTATCTCCTGGGGCAGGCGGTGCCGAACATCGGCGCCCACATCCACGTGGTGGTCGGGATCGTCATTGTGCTCTCGGTGATCCCGATCGTCGTGGAGCTGGTGCGGGAGCGTCGACGGCGCTCGGCCTAGCCTCGCTGCGCGGCTTGGCGGCGATGGCGGCGCCGCTGCCGGCGCCGCTGGCGGCCGAGATCACCGCCGGCTACGAGCAACTGGGCACCGGGGCGGTGGCGGTGCGGTCCAGCGCCACCATGGAGGACAGCGCGGAGGCCAGCTTCGCCGGGTTGCAGGACACCTACCTGGCGGTGCACGGCGCCGGCGCGGTGCTCGACCGGGTGCGCTCGTGCTGGGCCAGCCTGTACAACGACGAGTCGGCCAGCTACC
>DASSLH010000628.1:0-3741 GCA_035689625.1 Candidatus Methylomirabilota bacterium
GACGGGCCCCTCGCGCGCGAGCGTCTCGGCCTCGGCGGGTCGGCGCAGCCGGCGCAGCAGGCGGGCGAGGTTGCCGCGCGCCAGCGCGTCGGCGGGCCGCAACCGTACCGCCTCGCGTAGCGCCGGCTCCGCGCCGGCGAAGTCGCCCTGCTGCTCCAGGGCCAGGCCGAGCGCCAGGTGGGCCTTGGCGAAGTCGGATCGCAGGTGGATCGCCGCGCGGTAGGCGAGCGCGGCGTCGGCGAAGCGGCCCTGCTCGAAGAGCACGGCGCCGAGGTCGGCGTGGGTGGAGGCGACGGCAGGGTCGGCGGCCACCGCCTCGCGCAGCAGGCGCTCCGCCTCGGCGGGACGCCGCAGCCGGCGTAGCACGCCGGCCAGCTCCACCCGCGTGCGGGCGTCGTCGGGACGGCGGACGAGCGCCTCGCGAAAGCCGCGCTCGGCGTCGGCATAACGGCCGGCGACGGCGCTAGCCCGGGCCCGGTCGCGGCTGCGGGTGAAGTCGTCCATGCGTCCGCGACGGCGCGCGCCGTCGCGGACGCTATCCTAGCAGCAGAGGCGGGCCGCCCGGATCAGGCGACGCGCGCCGCCGGCTCGACCTCGACGCGATCCGCGATCACGACGTCGGAGCGCAGCGCCTTCGCCTCGCGCTCGATGACGTTCAGCGCGCGCTCGCGCGCCTCCGGACTCGGCACGTGGCCGGAGACATCCAGGCGCGCCGGCGTGCCCGACCACCAGGGCACGTGCGCCGTCGGCGTCACCGCGAGGCCGAAGAGGTTCGGATCGCGCAGCAGCGCGTCCGAGACCTGCGCCTGCAGATGGATCGCCTCGGCGTCGCGCTTGCGCTTGAGGTCGTAGAGCTTCACGCCGATCGCGACGATGACGAGCAGCCCCGCCAGCAGGAGGAGCACCGTCATCGTCGAACCCATCCCGCCCGACGCCGCCGCTGTCTGTGGAACCGCCTGTGGTGGCATGGTACGTCACCCCCTGCCCGGGGACGGAGCAAGGGCAATGCCACTACCCGCGGGTTGTGGACAAACTTACAAGGCGTGTGGGCGTCAGCGCTTGGACGGGCGGGACTTGTCGAAGATCGTCGCGAGCATGTGGTCCAGGTAACGAAAATCGAACGGCTTGGGCACGTAGCCGAAGGCCCCGCTCTTGAGCGCCTCGGCGGCGAGGCTCACCTGCTCGTTGGCGGTGACCATGATCACCGCGATGGACTCGTCGATTTGCTTGATGTCCTTCAGCACCTCGACGCCGTTCATGCGCGGCATGTTGATGTCGAGCAGCACCACATCGGGGCGCTGGCGCAGGATGGCGCCGAGCGCGTCGGCGCCGTTGAGCGCCGTCTCCACGTCGAACTCCGGCCGGAAGTGCTCGCTCAGGACCTCCAGGATGAGCGGCTCGTCGTCCACGATGAGGACGCGGCGGCGGGGCGCGTCGGCCATTGGCCGACCTTATGCTCCAGTGACGCGCGCGTCAAGCCCGTCAGTCCGCGTGCAGCGCGCGCGGCTCCTCGCCGACGAAGAGATCCTCCAGCGACTGCCGCACCGGCTGCACGGCGACCAGCCGCGCGCCGCAGCCGCGCGCGAGCGCCAGCGCGGCGTCCACGTCGCGCTCGGACGGCACGTCGATGCGGGCGCCGCCCGGCGTCGCCGTCACCCGTGCGCCGTCCAGCTTGCGGAGCGCCTCGGCCAGGGCCGTCACCGGCGCGCCGGTCACGGTGACCTCCAGCCGCCCGGCGCTGTCCACGCGCTGGCGCAGGTCGTCGAGACGGCCGAGGTGGGCCAGGCGCCCGCGGCGCAGGATGGCGACACGATCGCACAGCACCTCGATGTCGGCGATGATGTGCGACGAGAAGAACACGGTGACGCCGGCCGCCCGCAGCCCAGCGATGAGGTCGCGCACCTGCCGGCGGCCGATCGGATCGAGGCCGCTCATCGGCTCGTCGAGCACCACCAGCTCGGGATCGTTGACGAGCGCCTGGGCCATGCCGACCCGCTGCAGCATGCCCTTGGAGAACTTGCGCAGCTGCCGGTCCCAGGCGGCCTCGTCGAGCTGCACGCGGCGCAGCAGCTCGGCGGCGCGCTCGCGCCGAGTGGCGGGCCGATAGCCGAACAGCTCCGCGCAGTACTCCAGCAGCTCGCGCGCCGTGAGGTAGTCGTAGAAGTACGGCTGCTCGGGCAGGTAGCCGATGCGCGCATGCACGGCGACGTCGGCCACGTCGTGGCCGAGGATGCGGGCGGCGCCCGACGTCGGCGCCATCAGGCGCATCAGGATCTTGATGGCGGTCGTCTTGCCGGCGCCGTTGCCGCCGAGGAAGCCGAAGATCTCGCCGCTCTCCACGGTGAGCGACAGGCCGTCGAGCGCGCGCACCCGCCGCAGGTGCAGGAATCCCGTCGGGTAGTCCTTGGTCAGGTCGACGATCTCGATCGCGCTCATCCGCGCGGCACCGTGGAGGCCGGGTGCAGCGTGACGTCGCAGCCGAGCGGGCTCAGCACCAGCAGGTACGGCGTGCCGGTCGGATCGAGCGGCCAGCCCCGGGCGTTGACCGCCAGCCCGGCGGCGGCCAGCGCGGCGCCGGCCTCCGACCACTCGCCCGGACAACGGTTGTGCTGCGCCGCGAAGGCGACGAGGACACGCCGGATCGCCTCGCGCTCCTGCAGCGAGCGCAGCTCCATGAGCCGTCGCTGTGCCCACCGGCGCACCTGCTCGTCCTGCGCCTGCTCGTACATGCGCGTGTACATCGCGCGCGCCACCGCGGGGTCGTCGCCCTTGGCCTCGATGTCGTCGGCCATGGAGGCCATCCAGCGGGCGGTCGTCATGCGGGCGCCGCGGCGGAAGGCATCGGCGGCGGCCAGGTTGTCGCCGCGCTGCCAGAAGATGTAGGCGAGCTGCTGGTGCAGGTACCACTGGTCCGGGTTGGTGCGGATGCCCTTCTCCAGCAGCGCGATGGCGGCGTCGACGTCCACCGCCGGCAGCACCACCGCGGCGAACTCGTACACGCCGGTGAAGTTCGGATCCAGCGTGGTGATCATGTCGAACAGCCGCACGAGCACCACCGGATCGACGGCCTTCATGCGGTCGAGCTGCACGGCCTGCTCGAGGCCGAGACGCTGGTGGGCCTGCTCCTCGATCTTGCGCCCGATGTACTGCAGCGCGTTCAGCCAGTACCAGTCGGCGGCCAGGCCGCTGAAGCCCGCCGCCAGGCGGCGCGCGGTCGCCGGCGCCACGTGCGGGGCGTCGTCCTCGATCGCCGGCGCGGCCCGGACGCGCTCGAGCAGGCGGGCGGTGCCGACCGCGCCCGCCAGGCCGACGACGACGACGAGCGCGAGCGCGAGGTCGCGCCGGCGCGCCGCCGCGGTCACTTGTAGTCCCGCCGCGCGAACAGCAGCGCGGCCGCGGTCAGCAGCGCCGCGTCCCAGGCCACCGCGTAGCCGAGGGCGCCCGCCAGCAGCGCCGGGGGCGGCGCGATGCCGTGGGCGGCCGGCGTGATCGCGCTGAACGTCGACAGGTTCGGCAGCCCGTAGTACAGGGTCAGCAGCACGCCGCGGACGGCGGCGGCGTCGAACAGCGCGGTGAAACCCTTGAGGTCGGTCGTGAAGTGGCCGATCACGAAGATGGCCAGCGTGCCGAACGCCGAGAACAGCGGCGACGAGAACGACGAGAACAGGAGCGCGACCGCGGTGAGGATCGTCAGCTCCAGGTAGATCAGCGCGATCGTCGGCCACAGCGCGCCGACCATCG
>DASSLH010000629.1:0-4347 GCA_035689625.1 Candidatus Methylomirabilota bacterium
GATCCGAGAAGGAGCAATCTGCCCATAATCGGGTCTGGGCATTGGCTTTTCGGTAGAATGGAGGCGCGGGGATGGGCATTCGTACAGGCGAGCAGCTCCTTCAATCGCTGCGGGATGACAGGCTGCTGTTCATTGACGGCGCGCGGGTTAAGGATGTCACCACCGATCCGCGTTTTGCCTCAGCGGCGCAGAGCCTCGCCGAGCTCTACGACATGCAGCACGACGCGGCGCTCATCGAGCGGATGACCTTTCTGTCGCCGACCAGCGGCGAGCGGGTCGGGCTGTCGTTCGTCGTGCCGCGCACGCGCGAGGACCTCGAGCGCCGGCGCGCGATGATGCTGCAGTGGGCGCGGGCCACCTGCGGCATGATGGGCCGCTCGCCCGACTTCATGAACGTCACCTTCGCGGCCTGGGCCGGCGCCGCCGACTACTTCGCGCGCAGCCGTCCGGCGTTCGGCGCCAACATCCGCCGCTACTACGAGCACATCCGTGAGCGCGACCTCACGCTCACCCACGCCCTCATCAACCTGCAGCGCAGCCGCACCATGTCCGGCGTCGTCAACGCCGAGGAGGGAACCGCGCTCCAGGTCATCCGCGAGACCGATGCCGGCGTGATCGTGCGCGGCGCGCGCGTGCTGGCCACCCTGGCGCCGTTCTCCGACGAGATCGCCGTGTACTCCCCGCGGGTGGCCCAGCTGGGCGACGCCCACAGCCCCTTCGCGCTGAACTTCGCGCTCCCGGTCGGCGCGCCGGGGCTGCGCTTCCTCTGCCGCGAGAGCTTCGACCTGGGCCGCCCGGCGGCCGAGCACCCGCTGGGCGCCCGGTTCGACGAGATGGACTGCGTGGCGTTCTTCGACGACGTGCTGGTGCCCTGGGAGCGCGTGTTCCTGCTCGGCGACGTCGCCCTCGTCAACGGCACCGGCATCGTCACCGGCTCGTCCGTGCACTCGGCGCACCAGAACGCGGTGAAGAACCTCGCCAAGTGCGAGTTCGTGCTCGGCGTGGCGCTGCTGATGACGAAGACGCTGGGGACCGGGTCACTGCCGCACTCCGAGGAGCGCCTCGGCGAGCTCATGATGTACACGGAGCTCATCCGTGCCTGCGTGCGCGCGGCCGAGGCCGACGCCGCGCTCGACGAGTGGGGCGTCATGCGCCCGGCGGTGATGCCGGCCGAGATCACGCGCAACCTGTTCACGACCGCCTACCCGCGCATGGTCGAGATCCTCCAGCTGCTGGGCTCGAGCAGCTTCATGATCACGCCGGGCGAGGCCGACTTCGCCGGCCCGCTCAAGCCGGCGATCGAGCAGTACCTGGCGACCGACACGGCGAGCGCGCGCGAGCGCGTCACGCTCTTCCGCCTGGCCTGGGACATCGCCGGCAGCGCCTTCGGCGGCCGCCAGGTGCTCTACGAGCGCTTCTTCGCCAGCGACCCGCTCAGCCGCGCGCGGTTCCTGGGCGCGATCTATCCGAAGGACGAGCTGATGCGCCGGGTGCGCGACTTCCTCGACCGCGATCTATAATCGCCGCCATGCCCGTCCTCTTCGACCAGCGCGACGGCATCGGGATCGTGACGCTGAGCCGGCCGTCCGCCCGCAACGCCTGGGGCGCCGACTTCAACGAGGGCCTCGCCGCGCGCTTCGCGGCGATGGAGGACGACGACGACGTGCGCTGCGCCGTGCTCACCGGCGACGAGACGGGCGGCGCGTTCTCGGCCGGCGCCAACCTGAAGGACGCCAAGACCCACACGCTCGACTCGGCGGCGGCCTTCATCAAGAGCCTGCCCCGGCGCCGGGCGCGCGCCTTCGAGGTGCTGTCGAACTTCCCCAAGCCCATCGTGGGCGCGGTCAACGGCTACGCCGTCGGCATCGGCTGCATCGTCACGTTCTGCTGCGACCTGCTGGTCGCCTCCGAGCGCGCCGAGTGGCGGCTGCCGCAGGTCTCGCTCGGCATCCTGCCCGCCTACGGCGGCGCCGCCCGCCTGGCGCGCTGGGTCGGCCGGGGCCACGCCATGCGCATGATCCTCGGCGTGCCGCTCGACGCGCGCGAGGCCTACCGCATCGGGCTGGCGCAGTGGCTGGTGCCGCACGCCGAGCTGATGAAGACCGCGCTGGAGGTCGCCGGCCACATCGCGTCGCTGCCGCCGCTGGCGGCGCGGCTGGCCAAGGAGTCGCTCGTCACCGGCCTCGACATCCCCAACCTCGCCGACGCCTCGCTCGTCGACCTCTACCGCTTCGCGATGCTGGAGCAGACGGAGGACAAGGCGGAGGCGCACCGGGCGTGGCGAGAGAAGCGCAAACCGACGGTGCGCGGGCGCTAGACGCGGATGACAGAGGAGCGCCACGGCTCCGCCGGGCGCGACGAGCGTCGGGGGGTCTGGGGCCATTTCGGGGCCCCCAGTAGAACAAGCGACAAGGCGGAGGCGCACCGGGCGTGGCGAGAGAAGCGCAAGCCGACGGTGCGCGGGCGCTAGCCTACAGGCGGTGCTTGGGGTCCGGCGGCGCGTTCCAGCGCGCGCTGGGGAGGAGGTCGTTGTCGCGGAAGCGCGTCCAGCGGAACGGCGTCAGGTCGAAGTCCTTGGCCTTGCCGTGCAGGACCACGTCGGAGAGCAGATCGCCGATGAAGGGCGAGTGCTTGAAGCCGTGGCCGCTCCAGCCGAAGTCGGCGTACAGCCCCGCGTACTCCGGGATGGCGCCCAGCACCGGATGGTGATCGGGCGTGGCGTCGTAGAGGCCCGAGTAGCCGCCCATCGCCAGGCCGTGCTCCATCACCGGGAAGCGATGGGCGATCAGCTCGGCGTTCTTCACGATCTGCTCCGGATCGGCGCCCTCGTTCCAGTGGTCGGGGTCGACGATCTCGTCGTAGCTGAGCTTGCCGTGGATCGTGAGGTCGCCGTGCTCCGGCCGCATGTACGTCACCTGCACCATGTCGGCGACCGCGGGATGGATGCCGAAGTCGCGCGGCCGGCGAAAGAAGCACATCTGGTGGCGCTCGGGCCTGATCGACACCTCGATGCCGAGCGGGCGCAGCAGCCGGTCGGCGTAGAGCCCGGCGCAGTTGAGGACGACCGGCGCGTCGACCTCGGCGCCTTCTGACGTCACGCCGGTGACCCTGCCGCCGGCCGTGCGGATCGCGTCCACACTGCGGTACTGCACGATCGTGGCGCCCAGCTCGCGCGCGCGGTTGACGAGCGCGTTGGCGGTGGACGAGGGATCGGCGTAGCCCGAATCCACCTCGTAGGAGGCGAGCGCGAGGTCGTCCACCGTCATCGCCGGCACCAGCGCCTTGACCTCGGCCGGCGCGAGCAGCGTGACGCCGGCGCCCAGCGCGCGGGCGCGACCGGCATTGTCCTTCAGGTGGCCGGCGGTGTCGGCTCCGGTCAGGACCACGAGGCCGACCTTCTGGAAGCCCGGATCGCCGTCGCCGCCGATCACGTGCTTCCAGTCGCGGAACATCGCGTGCGCCCGGCAGGCCGTCCGCGTGAAGAAGTCCATCGCGTAGAACTGGCGCACGAGCGCCGTGGAGCGGCCGGTGGGACCGGAGGCGATGAACTTCTTCTCGATCAGCAGGACGCGGCCGGCCTTCTTGCGCGCGAAGTGGTACGCCGCGCTGGCGCCGTGCACGCCGCCGCCGATGATCACGACGTCCGCGGTCCTGGGCACGTCGGCCATAGCCCGCAGCGTATACCACAGCCTCGTCTCTGCGCTATGCTCGCGACATGCACCTCGGACACCTGCTGGCGCGCCACGGCCGCTATCGTCCCGACCATCTCGCCGTCGTCTTCGAGCAGCACCGCCTGACCTGGCGGCAGCTCGACGCGCGCGTCAACCGCGTCGCCAACGCGCTGCTGGCGGCCGGCCTCGTCAAGGGTGACAAGGTCGCCACGATCCTGCCTAACTGCCTCGAGCAGCTCGACGTCTACTGGGCCGCCGCCAGGACCGGGCTGGTGGTGGTGCCGATGAGCCCGCTGCTGCAGGAGTCCGGCCTGCTCTCGCTGCTCGACAACTGCGAGGCCCGCTTCGTCCTCAGCACGTCGGCCTACGCCGACACCCTGGCCCGCGTGCGCGACAAGCTGCCGGCGGTGCGCGCCGACCGCTGGGTGCTCACCGACGGCGCTCGCCCGGGCTTCCGCGCCTGGGCCGACCTCGTCGGCGCCGCGCCGGAGAGCGCGCCGCCCGATCCGCAGCTGACCGGCGACGATCCGTACAACATCATCTACTCCAGCGGCACCACCGGCGAGCCCAAGGGCATCGTGCACACGCACGACGTGCGCGCCGGCTACGCGACGCTGTTCGCCTCGGCGTTCCGCATGACGCCGGAGAGCGTGTGCCTGCACGCGGGCTCCATCGT
>DASSLH010000630.1:0-3040 GCA_035689625.1 Candidatus Methylomirabilota bacterium
CAGCATGCGCCAGCGCTCGACGACGTTCAGGCGGCGCATGAGGTCGCGCTCCTGGGGCTTCGTCTGCGAGAGCAGGTCGAGGTCGAGCAGCAGCTGCGCGTCGGGCGGCGGCTCGGGGTCGGCGGCCCCGGCGCGCCCACCGCCGAGCGCCGCGCCGAGCAGGACGAGCGCCAGGGCTCGCGCACCGCGCACGTCAGCGCTCACCGCCGAGCCGGTCGAGCTGGCGGATCGCGTCCAGGTCCTCGAGCATGTCCAGGCGCTCGACCACCTGGTACTGCTGCAGCATCGGCAGGCGCGCGCCGAGCATGGTTTCCTCCAGCGTCACGACCTCGCTCGGCGTGCGCTGCAGGCCGTGCACCGCGAAGACGACCAGCGCGGTGGCGACGCCCGCGGCCAGCATCGTCGGCACCGGCTGCCGCCACCAGGCGCGGCGCGCGCCCACCCGCGCGCGCAGGTCGGCCTGGTAGCGTCCCCAGTCCACGGCCGGCGGCGGCGGCGCGCTGGCCGCCAGCGCCTGCAGCAGCGCGCGGCTTTCCTCGGCGGCGCGCCGGCACTCGGCGCAGCCCTCCAGGTGGGCGGCCACGCGCGCGCGCTCGGCGGGCGCCAGCTCGTCGCGGACCAGCGCGATCAGCTCGGTCTCGGGATGCACGTCCTCAGCCTCGTCCCATCGTCTTGCGCAGCGCGCTCACCGCGCGGTGCAGGTGCACGCGCACCGTCGCCTCCGAGCATGCCAGCACCTGGGCGATCTCGCTCGTGCTGAGGTCCTCCTGGACCTGCAGCAGCAGCGCCGCCCGCTGCTGCGGCGCGAGCCGATCCACGTGCGCCCACACGCGCGCCATCACCTGGTCGCGGCCCAGCGCCTCGGCCGGATCGGCCGCCGGCGCCGGCTGGCGCTCGAGCACGTCGTCCTCGGGATCCTCGCCGCCGCCGCGCACGGTGAGGCGCCGCCACCAGCGGCCGCGGCGCTGGTGATCGAGGCAGAGGTTGACGAGGATCCGGTAGAACCACGTCGAGAACCTGGCCTCGCCGCGAAAGCTGCCGGCCGTGCGATAGACGCGCAGGAACGCTTCCTGCGAGAGGTCGCGCGCGTCCTCGGCGTCGCGCAGCAGCGACCACGCCAGGCGATAGGCACGACCCTGGTGGCGGGCGACGAGCAGGTCGAAGGCGGCCTCGTCCCGCGCGGCGACCCGCTGCAGCAGCGTCTCATCCGGCGTCTCCTGGCTCAACCCGGTTCCTGCCGTCCACCATCCCATTCCTCGTGCGCCGGCGGCAAGCCGCGCGCGCCCGGGGCCGGCGATCCAGCCCCGGGCCGCCGTCGGTCACGAGCCGTCGCGCACGTCGTGGCGGAGGTCGCGGCGATCCTGCCGCAGGTCGCGCCGGTCGTGACCGAGATCGCGCACGTCACCGCGGCGGTCGGCGCGGTCCGCCTGTAGATCCTGGCGGTCGGCCTGCGCGCCGGCGACATCGCCCTGGCGGACGTCCTGGCGCAGCGCGCGGCGGTCCTGGCGGATGTCGCGCGAGTCCTGCCGCACGTCACGCCGGTCGTGACGGATGTCCCGCCGATCGTGGCGGATGTCCTGGCGGTCGCGCTGCACGTCCTCCGCGAGCGCCGGGGCCGCGGCGAGCGCCGCGAGCAGGGCTGCCGTGATGACCGTCGCTGTCCGCTTCATGTCCACGCTCCTGCGAGGAAGATAGACTGCCTGCCCGGTGAGACGCCGGAAGGGTGGAAGGTGTTTACGAGCGCCGCGGCGTGGTGGCGCGGCGCGGCATCGCGCCCCGCCTGGTCTAGGTCCCGTCGCCTCTCGTCGGCAGAGCCGCCCCGAACGGCCGGTCGGCGCGAATGCCGAGGCCAAGCACTTCGAGGCGCTGGCAGGCGTCCCGCGGCTCGTCTCCGCGCGCGAGGAACGGCGCCTGGCGCACGACGTTGGCCACGCGATCCGCGCACGCCAGCTCGCGCCAGGCCAGTGCCTGCTGGCGCTGCCCGTAGCCCCACGCCAGGGTCAGCACGAACGCGCTCGCGAGGGCCATGCCGGCCAGCGATCGCAGCAGCAGCTCCACGCTCGGATGGAAGAAGTGTCGTCGCATCACGAGGGGCACGATTCAGCAAGGGCGGTGCCGAGCGCACGCCGCACCGGGAAATCCGGCGGTTGCGCCGCGCCGTCAGACCACCGACACCGAGAGCGGGTGATTTCTGACCTGGGCGACGGCGACGGAATGAGCAGGCGGCGCGTCAGTCGAGGACCACGAGGCCGCGGTGCGAGCGATTCATCACCTGCGCGCCGCCGCGCGTGACGAGCACGGTCTCCTTGATGTTGAGCCCGCTGTCGGCCACGACGTAGTACGGCATCTCCACGCCGAGCACCGAGCCCATCTCGAGCGCGTCGCCGTCGGGCCCGAGCCACGGCGGCTCCGCCGGCTCCAGCCCCACGCCGTGGCCGACCTGATGGCGCGCGAACCGGGGCAGCCCGGCGCGGCGCGTGGCCTCGACCGCGGCGTGCAGGACGTCGGCGCCGCGGGCGGCCGGCCGCACCGCCTCGAGCGCCGCCTCGAGCCCCGCGTGCAAGGCGTCGAACGTCGCCTGCTGCGCGTTGGTCGGCTCGCCCATGACCGCCATGCGGGCGACGCTCGCGTGATAGCCCTTCACCGCGCAGCCCACCTCGAAGCGCACGAGCTCGCCCGCGCGCAGCGCGCGGTCGGTCGGCCACGGCGCCGGAATGGCCGCGCCGGCGCCGAAGGCGACGACGGTGCAGAAGGGCCGGGCCGCCTGGGCGATGACCTCGCGCTCGAAGGCCTCGGCCGCCTCGCGCTCGGTGACCCCGGGGCCGAGCAGCGCCAGCACCACGTTGATCGCCTCCTCGGCGATGTGCAGGCCGCGCTGCAGGCAGTCGATCTCGTACGGCCCCTTCACGACACGCGCGCGCAGCAGCGCCTCGGAGCCCGCAGCCAGGGTGGCGCCCTTGAGCCGCTCGCGAAGCGTCGCCGCCCGCGCGGCCGGCAGCGCGGCGTCGTCGAGGCCGATGCGGCGGCCCGCGACGCCCAG
>DASSLH010000631.1:0-2821 GCA_035689625.1 Candidatus Methylomirabilota bacterium
GGCGGCCCGGCGGATCGGCGAGGCGGTCGAGCGCCTGCTGGCCGACGCCGCTCACCTGCTGGCGTGAACGACGAGCATGACGTTGAAGGCGATGAACAGCACGACCGAGATCGTGGACAGCCCGACGTAGAGCGCGTACAGCTGCTCCTGGCGGCCGAAGCGGCGCGGCGGGCGGCCGCGCAGCAGCGCGCCGGCCCAGCCCATGGCGTCCTGCTTGAGCGTCGGCGTGCCCAGCACGTCCACCAGGACGTGGTAGCCGTCCATCTCGATGAAGCAGAACGGGTAGAGCGCGACGACGAGGGCCTGCCACTGGATCATGCCGGAGGCCGCCGCGAACGCCTGGTTGAAGCTGCCGAGCGGTGACAGCTGCGCCACCACGAACCACACCGAGCCCAGCACCAGGTGCACGAGCGCTCCCGACACGGCGGTCACCACCCGCGCCCGCCGGCTCGTCATGAAAATGTCCGTCACGTCCACGTAAAACGTCGGCACGAAGCCGTGCAGGAACGTGAAGCCGAACTCGCGCACGCGGCGGCGGTAGTGCACGAGGGCCAGGCCGTGCACGATCTGGTGCGCGGCCACCGTGAGGAAGAACAGCAGCTTCACCATGAGGATGGCCTTGACGGCGTGGCCGCCGAAGCCGGCCACGATGTCGCCGCCCTCGCGCCAGAGCCTCACACCGGCGGCCAGGCCCGCGATCGCCAGCAGCCCGCACAGCACGGCGCCGGCCCGCGTGAACAGCAGGAAGCCGCCGTAGCGGTACAGCACGAGGAACACGCGCTGCACGTTGCGGCTCGAGACGTTGATGCGCTCCAGCGCCGTGAGGCCGTGCTCGATGGCCTTCACCACCGGCTTGCGCCGGTTGCGGGCCAGCGCCTGCCGCAGGCGCGAGGAGGGCGTGAGCGTCAGCAGCTGGGCGGCCTGCAGCTTGCGGATGAGGTTGGGGATGATGTCGAAGTCGAAGGCGCCGTAGCGCAGGACGTAGGCGGTGGCGATCTCCTGCAGCGACGTGCGGCCGTCCATCTGCTCCCAGAGGAACTTCTCCGGCTCGTTGAGGAGCAGGTAGCGGTCGGTCGTACGATTTTTCAGGATGAAGCTGCGCTGGCCGGCGACGCGCGAGGCCACCTCGGCCAGCTCGTAGGACTCCGCCGGCACCCGCTGCGGCCGCGAGCGCACGAACGCGGTGCCGCTGCCGATCTCGCGGACCTCGAAGCCGTCCTCGGCCTCGCGGCGGACGAGCAGCTCGAGCTTCGCGCGGCGCGGCGGCGTGGGCGTGGCTTCCGCCGTACTCACCGCGCGTCCACATCGAGGCCGGTGGCCTCGAGGCCCCAGCGGGTGACCTCGGCGACCAGGTCGCCGGAGGCGCGCAGCCGCTCGATGAAGATCAGCACGAGGGCGTGGAAGAAGGCGGCGGCGGCCTTGGGACTCTGCTCGGTCATGCGCCGCAGCCCCTCGCGGTCCAGCGCCAGCAGCGTGGCGTCGGAGTCGGCCTGCACGGTGGCCGAGCGCGGCGACTGATCGAACAGGCTCATCTCGCCGAAGAAGTCGCCGGGGCCGATGCGGGCCAGCACCTGCTCCACGCGCCCGGTGACCAGCTTGGAGATCACGATGGAGCCGCGGCGGACGACGAACATCTCCTCGCCGGGATCGCCCTCGCGGCAGATCACCTGCCCGCGCTTGAGCGGGCGCTCCTCCATGCTCTGGCCGAGAACCTTCAGCTCGGGCTCGGCGATGTCCTTGAACAGCCGCACCTCGCGCAGGAAGGCGACGGTCTCGGCGGAGCTGGACACCGGCGTGCCCGCCGGTCTAGGTGGCCACGCGGCGGATCAGCGCGGACTGAAACGCCTGGGCGCGCTGGCTGGACGGGGTCTGCGACAGCCGAGTGAGGGCGCGCAGCACGGTGGACCGCTCGTCCTCGCTGAGCTCGTACTGGGCGAGGATGGGCTCCGGCGCTCGCTGCAAATCCGCGAGAAAATCCGGATCGATCATGGCCCGACCGATGAGCTCGGGGAGGCGCGGCATGGTGCGCGTGATCATACCAGACAGGTGCTAGCCGAGAAAGGGCTTGCCGGCCAGCAGCACGATCGCGCACGCCACGAGCGCGGCGACGGCCACCGGCGCCAGCGCGCGCAGATCGAGCGGCGCGCGCGCGGGCGGCGCCTGCACGGCGATGCGAACCAGCGCGGGGCGATACGTCCAGCCGAAACGGGCGAGCGGATCGGCGCCGGCCGGGACCACGACGAGCGCCAGCGGGATGTCGCTGCCGGGACCGGGCACCCACCGCATGACGATCGGGGCACCGGTGGCGGGCACGCCCGCGCGAAACGCCAGCGGCCGCGGCGACCAGGCGCCATCGGCGCCGAGAAAGCCGGCCTCGGCGGACAGCGCCCACATCAGGTAGACGTCGAAGACGCCGGCGTCGCCGCGCGGCGTGACGACGATCGTCACGGGCTGGCCGGCCGCCGGGCGCGTGGGGTCGACGTCGAGCGTGAACGGCGGGGCCGGCAGCGCGGCCTCGGCGCGATGCGCGAGCGCCAGCGCGAGCAGCGCCGCGAGCGCCAGCGCTCTCACGACGCCTCCCGGCGCCGGCCGGCCACGAGCAGCGCGAGCGTGAGCGCGGCGGCGAGCGCGCTGACGAGCGCGCCGATCAGGACCGAGCGCGGCTGGTAGCGCAGCTCCACCTCGTGGCGCCCGGCCGGCACCGCGACGGCCCGGAACGCGTGGTCGGCGCGCCAGAGCGTCGCCGGACGGCCGTCCACCCGCGCGCGCCAGCCGGGAAACCAGGTGTCGGTGAGCACGAGCACGGCGGGCGCGTCGCTGT
>DASSLH010000632.1:0-10239 GCA_035689625.1 Candidatus Methylomirabilota bacterium
TGAGCCCGCTGGTGACGACGCTGTCGGCGCCCTGCGTGCGGGTCACGACGATGCGGCGCGTCTCCACCGTCGAGTCGGGCTTGACGACGAACACGTAGGCGCCCTGCTGGCCCGTCTGCACGGCCTGGGCGGGGATGACGAGCGCGTCGGGCTCGACGACCAGCGTGAGCGCGACGTTCGCGAACTGGCCCGGCCACAGGCGGCGCTCGGCGTTGGCGAACGTCGCCTTGAGCCGGATCGTCCCGGTGGTCTGGTCGACGGCGTTGTCGATGAACGTCACCGTGCCGCGCTCGGGCTTGCTCTCGCCGGCCGGCACCGCGTCCACGGTCAGCGTGCCCTCGGCCATGTAGCGCTTGACCTGCGGCAGCTGCTGCTGCGGCACCGTGAACGACACGTACACGGGCTGGACCTGGTTGATGACCAGCAGCGTGGAGTCGCTGGTGCCGCCCGAGCGCACGACGTTGCCCTGATTGAGCTGCAGGCTGCCGGCCCGCCCGTCGATCGGTGAGCGAATCGTCGCGTAGCCCAGCTGCACGCGCGCGCTGGCCACGACCGCCTCGTCGGCCTTCACGGCCTGCTCGGCGCTGTGGACCGCGGCCTCGTCGGCCTTCACGGTCTCGCCGGCGCTGGCGACGTCGGCCTCGTCGGCGCGCACGGTGGCCTGCAGCGACTCGTTGGTCGTGCGGATCTGGTCGTACTGCTCCTGCGCGATCAGCTCGCGCTTGAGCAGGTCACCGTAGCGCCGCTCCTGCACCTCGGCGTTCTTGGCCTGCGCCTGGTCCCGCAGCAGCGCCGCCCGCGACTGGCTCACGCGCGCGGTGTCGCGCTGCAGCGCCGCCCGCGCCTGCTGCACCTGGCCCCGGTCCTTGGCCAGCGTGGCCTCGGCCTGGGCCAGTGCGGCCTCGAGCGAGCGCGGATCGATCGTGAACAGCAGGTCGCCCTTGCGCACGTCCTGGCCTTCCTTGATGTGCACGCGCATGAGCTCGCCGCCGACCTGGGCGCGCACGGAGACGACCGCGTACGCCTCCACGGTGCCGATGGCCTGGATCTGCAGCGGCATCGGCTTCTTCTCCACCGGCGCCACCGCGACCGGCACCGGCGGCCGCCGCGGCGGCTGCTTGGATTCCGCGTTGCCGCCCGAGCACGCCGCGGTGACGAGCGCCGCTGCGACGCCAAGCGCCGTCCAGCCGCCGCGCCTCATCCGTGGGCCTCCGAGTGTCGGGGCGCCGGCGCGGGCCGCCGCCCGAGCGCCGCGCCGAGCCATTCCAGCAGCAGGTACACGGCGGGCGTGGTGTAGAGCGTCAGCAGCTGGGACATGATCAGCCCGCCGACGATCGTGATGCCGAGCGGACGGCGCAGCTCGCCGCCGGCGCCGGTGCCGAGCGCGAGCGGGAGGGCTCCCAGGAGCGCGGCCATGGTCGTCATCATGATCGGGCGGAACCGCAGAAGGCAAGCCTGGATGATTGCCTCGGTGGAGGACAGGCCGTCCCGCCGCTCGGCCTCCTGCGCGAAGTCGATCATCATGATCGCGTTCTTCTTGACGAGGCCGATGAGCAGGATGATGCCGATCATGCCGATGACGTTCAGCTCGCCGCCGGTGAGCCGCAGGGCCAGCAGCGCGCCGACGCCGGCCGGCAGCAGCGTGGAGAGGATCGTGACGGGGTGCACGTAGCTCTCGTAGAGGACGCCCAGGACGATGTAGACGCTGACGAGCGCGCTCAGGATCAGCAGCGGCTGCGTCGCCAGCGAGGCCTGGAAGGCCTGGGCGGTGCCCTGCGAGCTGCCGCGCACCGCCGACGGCATGTTGATCTCGTTCTCGGCCCTCCGGATGCCGGCCAGCGCGTCGCTCAGCGACACGCCGGGGGCGAGGTTGTAGGACAGCGTCACCGAGGGGAAGAAGCCCTGGTGGTTGACCGCCAGCGGCGTCGTCGTCGGCGCGAACCGCGTGATCGCGCTCAGCGGTACCTGCTTGCCGGTGGACGACTTCACGTAGACGGACGCCAGGTCGTCCGGGTTCTGCTGGAAGCGCGGCAGCACCTCGAGCACGACGTGGTACTGATTCAGCGCGCTGAAGATCGTGGACACCTGCCGCTGCCCGAACGCGCTGTAGAGCGTCTCGTCGATCGCCTGGGGCAGCACGCCCAGGCGGGAGGCGGCGTCGCGGTCGATGACGAGCGCGGCCTGCAGCCCGCGGTTCTGCTGGTCGGTGGACACGTCGCGCAGGCCGGGCAGCGCGCGCAGCTTGGCCAGCATCTGGGGGGCGAAGGCATTGAGCTGGTCCAGGTCGGTGCTCTGCAGCGTGTACTGGTACTGGGCGTTGCTGCCGCGGCCGCCGACTCTCAGATCCTGCACGGCCTGCAGGAACAGCGTGGCGCCCGGCACGTGGGCCAGCTTGCCGCGCAGCCGCTCGATCACGCGGTCGGACGACAGCCCGCCGCGCTGCGGCAGCGGCTTGAGCGAGACGAACACGCGGCCGGTGTTGGTCGTGTTGAACAGGCCGCCGGTGAAGCCGACCACGTCGGTCACCGCCGGGTCGTTCTTCACCGTGTTGACGAAGTCCGCCATCTTCTCGCGCATGGCCGGCGAGGAGATGTCCTGCTCGGCCTGCACGTTGCCGATGAGGCGGCCGGTGTCCTGCTGCGGGAAGAAGCCCTTCCGCACGGTGACGAACAGGTAGACGTTGAGCACGATGGTGGCGAGCAGCACCAACAGCGTCAGCCACTCGTGGCGCAGCGCCCAGCGCAGCGTGCGCTCGTAGAAGGCCAGCAGCGCTGTGAAGCCGCGCTCGGTGACGCGATAGAACCGCCCGTGACGCGACTCGTGCGCCGACTTGAGAAACTGCGAGCACATCATCGGCGTGAGGCTCAGGGAGATCAGCAGCGAGACCAGGATGGCCAGCGTCAGCGTCACCGCGAACTCGCGGAACAGCCGGCCCACCAGCCCCCCCATCAGCAAGATCGGGATGAACACGGCCACGAGCGACACGCTCATGGACATGACCGTGAAGCCGATCTCGCGGGCGCCGCGCAGCGCCGCCGGCAGGCGGGCGACGCCGGACTCGAGATAGCGGGTGATGTTCTCCAGCACCACGATCGCGTCGTCCACCACGAAGCCGGTGGAGATCGTCACCGCCATCAGCGAGAGGTTGTCCAGGCTGTAGCCGCACAGGTACATGCCGGCGAAGGTGCCCAGCAGCGACAGCGGCACCGCGACGCTCGGGATGATCGTGGCCCACGCGTTGCGCAAGAACACGAACACGACGAACACCACGAGCGCGATGGACAGCAGCAGCGTGAGCTGCACGTCGCGGAACGACTCGCGGATGGTCGTGGTGCGGTCGAGCAGGATGCGCAGGTCGATCGCCGGCGGGATGGAGGCCCGCAGCTCGGGCAGCAGGACGCGCACGCGGTCCACCGTGTCGATGATGTTCGTCGCCGGCTGCCGGAAGAGGATGATCAGCACGGCGCGCTTGCCGTTGGCCAGCCCACCCGTGCGCAGGTCCTCCACCGACGTCTCCACCTCGGCGATGTCCCCCAGGCCGATCGGCGCGCGGTTGCGATAGCCGACGATCACCGGCCGGTACTGATCGGCCTCGAACAGCTGGTCGGTGGCGGTGATCGTCCACGCCTGGCGGCGATCGGCCAGCTCACCCTTGGGCGTGTTGGCGTTGACCGCCTGCAGCGCGGCGCGGATCTCGTCCAGCCCGATCCCCATCTGGCTCAGCTGCCGGGGATCCACCCTCACGCGGACGGCCGGCTTGGCGCCCCCGCCCACGATGACCTGGCCGACGCCTGGTACCTGGGAGAGCTTCTGGGCGAGGATCGAGTCGGCGGCGTCGTAGAGGCGGCCCACCGGCAGCGTGTCGGACGTGAGGCCCAGGATCAGGATCGGCGCGTCGGCCGGGTTGACCTTGCGATAGGTCGGGTTGTTCGGCAGGCCCGGCGGCAGCTGGCTGCGCGCGGCGTTGATCCCCGCCTGCACGTCGCGGGCGGCCGCGTCGATGTTCCGGTTGAGGTCGAACTGCAGCACGATCGTCGTCGCGCCGAGCAGGCTGGTGGACGTCATCTCGCTCACGCCGGCGATGCGGCCGAACTGCCGCTCGAGCGGCGTGGCGACCGACGAGGCCATGTTCTCGGGGCTGGCGCCGGGCAGCGTGGCCTGCACCTGGATGACGGGGAACTCGACGTCCGGCAGCGAGGCGACCGGCAGCATGCGGTAGGCGAGGATGCCGGCCAGCAGGAGCGCGACGCTCAGCAGCGAGGTCGCGACCGGCCGGCGGATGAAGGGTTCCGAGATCCTCACGTCAGTCGGCGGGGGCCTCGACCGGCACCGGGGTCGTGCGCCGCCGGCGCCGCACGCGCTGCGCGAGGCGGTCGAAGTAGAGGTAGACGACCGGGGTCGTGTAGAGCGTGAGGAGCTGGGAGAGGAGCAGGCCGCCGACGATCGTGATGCCGAGCGGGCGGCGCAGCTCGGCGCCGGTGCCGGTGCCGAGCGCCAGTGGCAGGCCGCCCAGCAGCGCGGCCATGGTCGTCATCATGATCGGCCGGAAGCGCAGCAGGCAGGCCTGGTAGATCGCCTCGGCCGGCGTCTTGCCCTCGTCGCGCTCGGCGTCGAGCGCGAAGTCGATCATCATGATCGCGTTCTTCTTCACGATGCCGATGAGCAGGATGATGCCGATCAGCGCGATGACGTCGAGGTGGGCGCGAAAGAGCCGCAGCGCCAGGATCGCGCCCACGCCGGCCGACGGCAGCGTGGACAGGATCGTGACCGGGTGGATGTAGCTCTCGTAGAGCACGCCCAGCACGATGTACACGGTCACGATCGCGGCCAGGATCAGCAGCGGCTCGTTGGCCAGCGAGGCCTGGAAGACCTGGGCGGTGCCCTGGAAGCCAGCGTGGATGGAGGGCGGCAGGCCGATGTCGCGCTCCGCCGCGCGGATGGCCTCCACGGCGTGGCCGAGCGCGCCGCCGGGCGCCAGGTTGAACGAGAACGTCACGGCCGGGAACTGCCCCTGGTGGTTCACCGTCAGCGGGCCGGTGGCCGGCGTGAACGCCGTGAAGGCGCTCAGCGGCACCTGGGGGCCGGTGGCGGACTTCACGTAGATGGTCTTGAGCGCGTCCGGGTTCTCCCGGAAGCGCGGCGCCACCTCGAGGATCACGTGGTACTGGTTCAGCTGCGTGAAGATCGTCGAGACCTGCCGCTGGCCGAAGGCGTCGTACAGCGTGTCGTCGATGGCCTGGGGCGCGATGCCCAGCCGCGAGGCGGCGTCGCGGTCGATCGTCAGCGCGGCCTGCAGCCCGCCGCTCTGCTGGTCGCTGGCCACGTCGCGCAGCTCGGGCAGCGCGCGCAGCCGGTCGAGGATCCGCGGCGCCCACTCGGCCAGCTCGCGTGCGTCGGCGTCCTCCACCGAGTACTGGTACTGCGTGCGGCTCACCCGGTCCTCGACGGTGAGGTCCTGCACGGGCTGCATGTAGAGCGTGATGCCCTCCACGGCCTCCAGCTGCGGCTGCAGCCGGCGGATGATCGCCGAGGCGTCGGCCGTGCGGTCGTCGCGCGGCTTGAGGTTGATCTGGATCCGCCCGCTGTTGGGCGTCATGTTGACGCCGTCCACGCCGATGAACGACGACAGGCTCACCACGTCGGGGTCGGCGAGGATCGTGCGGGCCAGCGCCTGCTGGCGCGCGGCCATCGCGTCGAACGACACCGTGGCCGGCGCCTCCGAGATGCCGAGGATGACGCCGGTGTCCTGGATCGGAAAGAAGCCCTTGGGAACGACGACGTAGAGGACGAGCGTGGCGGCCAGCGTGGCCACGGTGACGATCAGCGTGCCGGGCTGGTGGCGGAGCACCCAGGTCAGCGTGGCGCCGTAGCGCGCGATGACCCGCTCGAAGCCGCGCTCGGTCGCCCGGTAGAACCACGTCTGCCGGCCGCCGCCCTCGTGGCGCAGCAGCTTGGCGCACATCATCGGCGTCAGCGTCAGCGAGACGACGGCCGAGACCAGGATCGTCACGCTCAGCGTGACCGCGAACTCGCGGAACAGCCGGCCCACGATGTCGCCCATGAACAGCAGCGGGATCAGCACGGCGATGAGGGAGACGGTCAGCGAGACGATCGTGAAGCCGATCTGCTCGGAGCCCTTCAGCGCCGCCGGCAGCGGCGACTCGCCGGCCTCGATGTGGCGCGCGATGTTCTCGATCATCACGATGGCGTCGTCGACCACGAAGCCGGTGGAGATCGTCAGCGCCATCAGCGAGAGGTTGTCCAGGCTGTAGCCGAGCAGATACATGACGCCGAACGTCCCGACGATGGAGATCGGCACCGCGACGCTGGGGATGACGGTGGCGGACAGGCTGCGCAGGAACAGGAACATGACCATGACGACCAGCGCGATCGTCAGCACCAGCGTGAACTCGACGTCGTGCACGGAGGCGCGGATCGTGGCCGTGCGGTCGGTCAGGGTGGTGATCTCGATCGAGGAGGGCAGCGAGGCGCGCAGCTGCGGCAGCAGCCGCTTGATGCGGTCCACCACGCCGATGATGTTCGCGCCGGGCTGCCGCTGGATGTTGACGATCACCGCCGGCTTGTCGTTCATCCAGGCCGCCTGCCGGCTGTTCTCCACGCCGTCGATGACCTCGGCCACGTCGGACAGCCGCACCGGCGCCCCGTTGCGGTACGCGATGACCACGGCCTTGTACTCGCGGCTGGAGAAGAGCTGGTCGTTGGCCCCGATGGTGAACGACTGGCGGGGCCCTTCGAGGTTGCCCTTGGCCAGGTCCACGTTGGCCTGGCCCAGCACCGCCCGCAGGTCCTCCAGGCTCAGCCCGTAGGAGGCGAGCGCCTGCGGGTCGGCCTGCACGCGCACGGCCGGCCGCTGGCCGCCGCTGATCGAGACCAGGCCCACGCCGGGCAGCTGCGAGATCTTCTGGGCGAGGTTGGTGTCGGCCAGGTCCTCCACGCGCTGCAGCGGCAGCGTGGCGGAGGTCAGCGCCAGCGTCAGCACCGGCGTGTCGGCGGGGTTGACCTTGCTGTACACAGGCGGGTTGGGCAGGTCGCGGGGCAGGAAGGTGGCGGCCGCGTTGATGGCCGCCTGCACCTGCTGCTCGGCCACGTCGATCGGATACTCGATGATGAACTGCAGCGTCACCAGCGAGGCGCCGAACGCGCTGGTGGACGTCATCTGCTTGAGGCCGGGCAGCTGGCCGAACTGGCGCTCGAGCGGCGTGGTGACCGAGGAGGCCATGACGTCGGGGCTGGCGCCCGGATAGAACGTCACGATCTGGATCGTGGGGTAGTCCACCTGGGGCAGGGCGGAGACCGGCAGCTGCAGGTAGGCGACCAGGCCGGCCAGCAGGATCCCCGCCGTCAGCAGCGAGGTGGCCACCGGCCGCAGGATGAAGGTGCGCGACGGGCTCACGGCGGGGTGACCCGGGGCATGCGGCCGTGGACGGGCCGCCGCCGAGTGTTATTCAGGGGGCCGCTTACCCGCGCCCGACGTACGGCATCTTGGTGGCCATGACCGTCATGAACTGGACGTTGGCGTCCAGGGGCAGGCTCGCCATGTAGACGATCGCCCGCGCCACGTTCTCGACGTCCATCACCGGCTCGACCATGACGGCGCCGTTGGCCTGGGGGACGCCCTTGGTCATCCGCTCGGTGAGCGGCGTGGCGGCGTTGCCGACGTCGATCTGGCCGCAGGCGATGTCGTACTTGCGCCCGTCGAGCGACGTCGTCTTCGTCAGGCCGGTGATCGCGTGCTTGGTCGAGGTGTAGGCGACGGAGCCGGGACGCGGCGCGTAGGCCGAGATCGAGCCGTTGTTGATGATCCGGCCGCCGCGCGGCTCCTGGCTCTTCATGATCTTGAAGGCTTCCTGCGTGCAGAGGAACGAGCCGGTGAGGTTGGTGTCCACCACCGCCTTCCACTGCTCGTAGGGCAGGTCCTCGAGCGGCACCGCCGGGGCGCCGATGCCGGCGTTGTTGAAGAGCAGGTCCAGTCGGCCGAACGCCTCCCGGGCGCGCGCGAACAGCGCGCGGATCGAGGCCGGGTCGGCGACGTCGGTGGGGACCACCAGCGTGCGCGCGCCCGGCCCCGCCTCGCGGGCGACGGCTTCCAGCATCTCCTTGCGCCGCCCGGCCAGGACGACCGCGTAGCCCTCGCGCGCGAGCGCGAGCGCGGCGGCCTTGCCGATGCCGCTGCCGGCGCCGGTGACGATCGCGACCTTGCCTGTCGAGGCCATGACGATCCGGTTCCTTTCAGGAGAGTCGAGCGCCCACAGGGTAGTCGCGCGACGCAGGACAATCAACGACTTCCAGGTGATAGGCGGTGAAGCGGCGCTGCAGCGCCGGCAGCGGGGCGATCTCCATGACGCCGAGCGCCGGCTCCATGACGATCATCGCCACGGTCGCCGTCAGCGTGTCGGTGACGCCGCGGCGGGGCGGGCGGCACACCGACCACGGCGCCGCGAACTCGTCGAACAGCGCCGCCTTGACGCTCTCGCGCGTGATCAGGCCGAGCTGCGGCGCCAGCAGGCCGCGCACCCGGAGGTCGCGATAGAGGCTGTCGGGCGTGTTGGCGATGCCGGTGTCGCGGAGCTTGGCCAGCGCCACCGGGCTGACGAAGTGGTTGGCGTGCACGAGCAGCCCGGCCTCGGCGTGGACCTGGAACGTCTCGTCGGGCGCGCACTCGAAGTCGATGGCCACGCCGCCCACGTGGCTCACGATCATGTTGTTGGCCGCCGACTTGGGCGTGACGTAGACCGCGCGCATGGCGAGCGCGAGGTCGCGCGACTCCAGCACCTTGCGGCGGATGAGCGCCAGCGGCACGCCGAGCTGGCGGTAGTCGCGGTCGGACTCGAGGTAGTTGGCGGTGATCGCGACGCCGGCGGCGTTGAAGCCCGAGCGGGCCAGGCCGCCGGCCTCGGTGAACGTCAGCAGGTCGGGGCCGTCGTCGCGCCGCACGCGCAGGACGACGCCGGTCTCGGCGCACTCGACCTTCCAGTCCCAGTTCTGGGCGTGGATCAGCCGGCGCTCGGCGGTCGCCTCCGGCAGCGCGACCACGCCGGTGCAGGCGTCGGCCTCGCCGCGCAGGCGGCGGCGCAGGTCGGGGCGCTGGCCGAGCTTGAGGATCTCGGTCCGCGCGTTGAGCAGGGCCACCGTCTCGAAGTCGACACCGGCGCCCTCGGCGATGCCGCGCATCTCCTCGACGTAGGCCGGCTCGAACGCCTCCATCTGCGGCACGTACTCGCGCACGAGCTGGCGGATGGCGTCGGCGTCGAGGGCGGCGCGCGCGAGCTGGGCGGTGTAGTGGCTGCTTCCACGCGCGATGCGCTCGGCGGCCCGCCGACCGTACTGGCGCCCGCGCTCGCGCGGTGGGCCGGCGACCTCGATCAGCGGAAAGGGCTCGACCATCCGGACCTCCTCGTGCCAGGCGTGATGATACCGCCGCCGGGCACGAAGAGGCGAGGAGCGCCTACAGCGAGCGGAGGAAGTTCAGGACGTCCTGCTTCTGGCTCTCGGTCAGGGCCCGGAAGCGGTCCACGACGATGGTGGCCTCGGAGGCGCGATAGCGCGTGGTCGCCGGGCTGCGGTGGGCGCGGATGGCCTCCAGCAGGTCGCTGGTCCGGCCGTCGTGCAGGAAGAACAGGCGCTGGCCCAGGCCCCACAGCGGCGCGGTGCGGAACTCGGCCGGTCCGGCGCTGCCCTGCAGGACGTCGTCGGCCAGCGTGGCGCCCATGTCGTGCAGCAGCAGGTCCGAGTAGAGGTTGACCGGCTGGCGGTCGAACGCCGCGACCGGCGAGGGCCCGCTCGTGAGCGTCGGCGTGTGGCAGAGCGCGCAGCCGACCAGGGCGAACAGCGCGCGGCCGCGCCCGATCGACGCCGCACCTCCCGGCATGTCCGGCGAGGGCTGCGGCGGCGCCAGGAGCCGCATGAAGACGGCGAACTTCTGGATGCCACTCAGCACCTCGGGGGCGCCGGCGCCGTCGAGGTTAGTGGTGTCGTTGGGCACCGGCGCGTACTGGCAGGTGACCGTCTCGTCGCGCTCGCTGGTGAACAGCTCGTTGGAGATGCCCTGCTCGACGTTGTAGGCCTCGCCGGCGAAGAGCAGCAGTGACTTGTTCTGCGCTTTCCACCCGAAGCGGGCCACGGTGCCGTCGTTGCCATTGCGATTGGCGTTGCCGGTCGGCAGCAGCCAGTGCGGCCGCCCGGCGATGCCGGCGGCGGCCTTGGTCAGCGCCCCGGCGT
>DASSLH010000633.1:0-2566 GCA_035689625.1 Candidatus Methylomirabilota bacterium
GTCAGCGCGCTCGTGCGGTGCGGCCGGGCGGCGCGCGGCGGCGGCGGCGGCGAGCGGCGGAGGGGATGGCGCGGGCGCGTGGGCCAAAGCAGCTCGAGCACGCCGAGGACCAAGAGGCTGACCGCGGCGACCGCGGCCAGCACGATGAGCGCCTCTTCGCTCAGCACGCTCCCCATTCTAGGCGCACGGCCGGCCCGGCCGTGCACACCTTCTGCTATGATGAACGCGTATTCACCTCACGCCGTGGGGAGGACGCATGCGTCGAGTCGCGGTCATCGGGGTCGGGGTGACGAAGTTCGGACGGCACGATCGGACGTCCGCGGAATTGTTCGCCGAAGCGGCGGCCGACGCTCTCGCCGACGCCGGCCTGCCCGCCTCGGCGGTGCAGGCGCTCTACTACGGTAATGTGGTCGGCGGCGAGACCGAGAAGCAGCTGCACACGAGCCCCCAGGCCGCCTCGGTCCTCGGGCTGCCGGCCGTTCCCACGACGCGCTTCGAGACGGCCTGCGCCTCCTCGCACGCCGCGTTCCGTCATGCCGTGATGGAAGTCGGCGCCGGCGTGTCGGACGTCGTCCTCGTCGGCGGCGCCGAGCGCGTGCTGAACGTCACCACCGAGGAGTCCACCGAGTACTTCGCCTACGCCTCCGACGCGCGCTGGGAGCAGACGCTCGGCCTCACGTTCCCCGGCGTGTTCGCGCTGGTGGCGCGCGCGCACATGGACAAGTACGGCACGACCGAGGCGCAGATGGCCGCCGTCGCCGTGAAGAACCACAAGCACGGCACGCTGAATCCCAAGGCACAGTTCCAGAAGGAGATCACGCTCGAGCAGGTGCTGAAGTCGGCGCTGGTGGCCGACCCGCTCAAGCTCTACGATTGCTGCCCGTTCACCGACGGCGGCGCCGCCGTCGTGATCGCGTCCGAGGAGGTCGCCCGCAAGGCGCGCCGGCCTATCTGGGTGCTGGCCTCGGCGGCGGCCTCGGACTGGATGCTGATCGGCGACAAGCGCGACCTCTCGCGCGTGCCGGCCACCGAGCGGGCGGCGGCCGCCGCCTACCGCCAGGCCAGGCTCGGCCCCCAGGACGTCGACGTCGTGGAGCTGCACGACTGCTTCACGATCGCCGAGATCGTCGCCACCGAGGGGCTGGGGCTGTTCGAGCCGGGCACCGGCGGCGTCGCCGCCGAGAAGGGCTGGACGAGCCTGGGCGGCAAGGTTCCGGTGAATCCCTCGGGCGGGCTCAAGGCCAAGGGCCATCCGATCGGCGCCACCGGCGCGGCCCAGATCGCCGAGGTCGTCACCCAGCTGCGCCACGACGCCGGCCCGCGCCAGGTGGACGGCGCCCGCGTCGGCCTCACGCACACGCTGGGCGGCAACACGGCCACGGTGCTCGTCTCCCTCTTCGGCCGTGAGTAAGCCGGTGCCGACGATCCGCGAGTTCTTCGACAAGGCCGCCCAGGGCCAGCTCAGCGCCATCCGCTGCGGGCGCTGCGGCGCGCTGGCGGTGCCGCCGCGCGAGTTCTGTCCGGAGTGCTCGCAGCGCGCCTGGGAGCCGGCCGCCCTGTCGGGCGAGGGCACGATCGCCAGCTACACGGTCATCCGCGTCGCGCCGCGCGGCCACGCCGGCGACGTGCCGTACGCGATCGTCGCCGTGCGCATGAAGGAAGGCGTGTCGCTGCTCGGCCGTGTCGTGGACATCCCGCTCGACACGCTGAAGGTCGGCCTGCCCGTCCGCTTCCGTCCCGTCACCTACAACGGCCAGCCCGCGATCGGATTCGGCCCCGGCCGCTGAGCGGCGGCCGTTGACCGGGGGGGCGGGCGCGCGCTAATACTCGTGCACCCACGATGAGCCCAGGCAGACGGCGGGGCCCGGCGCCGACGTCCGCCGCCGAGCTGGGACTGCTGGCGGAGGGCACGCGCGCGCTCGGCGGCACGCTGGACCTCGGCCGCCTCATGGGCCGCCTGACCGAGCTGGCGCAGTCGGCGGTCGGCGCCGACGCCGCCGGGGTGTGGCTGCTCGAGCGGGGCGGCGCCGAGCTGGCGCTGCGCGGCGACGTCGGCTTCCGGCGCGCCGAGATCGTCGCCCGCATCGCGCACGCGCCCGGCCGCGACGTGCTGGGCTGGATCACCACGCGGCCGGGCCCGCTGGTGCTCCGTCACCTGCCGGCCGACACGGTGCCCGAGGCGCGCCGCTGGCTCGAGGTCGAGGAGGCGCGCTCGTTCGTCGGCGTGCCGCTCATCGGCGAGACGGCCTCGCTCGGCATGCTGGGACTCTTCCGCCGCGGCCGCCGCCCGTTCACCGACAAGGAGCTGGCCCGGGCGATCGCGCTGTGCGTGCCGGCGCCGCCGGCGATCCTCAACGCGCGCCTGTACGCCGACCAGCTGGCCCGCGCCGAGCGCACCGCGGTGCTGCTGGCGATCGCCGAGACGCTCGGCGCCACCTCCGACCTGCCGGCCGCGCTCGACGACATCGCCCAGCGCGCGGCCCGCGCGCTCGACGCCGAGCGCTGCGTGGTGCTGCTGTGGCCGGGTGGTGTCGCGCCGGCCGACGCGACGCTCGGCGACGCCGAG
>DASSLH010000634.1:0-5382 GCA_035689625.1 Candidatus Methylomirabilota bacterium
CCGCGCCGTCTCGATGGCGATCGACCGCGCCGGACTCACCAGGGCCATGTTCACCGAGGGCGCCGAGCCGTTCTCGGCCTTCGTCGCCAACCTGGCGGCGACGACGGTCTACGTCTACCCCAAGGAGGCCGGCAAGCCGACCGCCGACGGCAGCGGCGACTACACGGCGGCCGAGACGGCGATCGGCACCGGGCCGTTCATGCTGGAGGAGTACCGCGAGAAGCAGCGCCTGGTGTTCAAGCGCAACCCCGACTACTTCGAGGCCGGCAAGCCCTACCTCGACGGCGTCGAGCTCTACATCATCCCCGACGCCGCCGGCGCCGTGGCCGCCATGCGCACCGGCAAGATCGACCTGATCCCGGCCGGGCGCGGCGAGGGGCTGCCGCACTTCCTGGTCCCCGAGGTGCGGGCGATCGCCGGGGCCAGGGTGCTGCCGCACGCGCTGTTCCAGACCAGCGAGAACCTGATCGGCCGCGTGGATCAGAAGCCGTGGAGCGACGTGCGCGTGCGCCGCGCCGTCTCGATGGCGATCGACCGCGCCGGACTCACCAGGGCCATGTTCACCGAGGGCGCCGAGCCGTTCTCGGGCCCGGTGCCGGTCACGTCGAAGTACTTCCTGCCGCTCGCCCGGCTCGGCGAGTCGGCGGCCTGGTACCACTACGACGTGGCGGCGGCGAAGAAGCTCATGGCCGAGGCCGGCTTCGCCAACGGGCTCTCGACAAAGCTCACCACGACGATCGGCTACGGCCCCAGCTACACCTCACGCACCGAGCTGCTCAAGTCCATGCTGACGAAGATCGGCATCGACGCGGCGATCGTGTCCCAGGAGTACCCGGTCTGGATCTCCAGCACCTACAAGGGCAGCTTCGAGGGCCTGGTGCACATTCCGGCGTGGACGCTGGGCGACGAGGACGAGTGGCTGGCGACGTACACGCCGGGCGACACGCGCAACCAGATCCACCTCGAGGACGGCCGGATCACCGAGCTGGTCCACGCCATCCGCGGCGCGCCCACCGAGGCAGCGCGGGCCAGGCTGATCCAGCAGTTCGTCACGACGTTCCACGAGCAGATGTTCCGCGTCTACCTGCCGGCGCCGAGGATGATCACGGTCACCTCCCGGCGCGTGCAGGGCTACGTGCCGCCGGTGCGCGGCTACGGTTACGCCGTCGCGCTGGTGAACACCTGGCTGGAGTGAGCGCGGCCTGACGACCTACCTCCTCCGCCGGCTGCTGCTCATGCTGCCGACGCTGGCGGCGGTGAGCGTGATGGTGTTCGTCATCATGCGGCTGCTGCCCGGCGACGTCGTGAACCTGATGTTCCAGGACCTCGGCTACGCCGCCAGCCTGGCCGAGATGCGGGCCAAGCTGGGGCTCGACCTGCCGATCCACGTCCAGTACCTGCGCTGGCTTCGCCAGCTGCTGCACGGCGACCTCGGCCAGTCGCTGTGGACCCAGCGCAGCGTCGTGAGCGTGCTGGCCGAGCGGCTGCCGGTCACGCTCGAGCTCGGCCTGCTCTCGCTCCTCTTCGCCGTCGTCTACGGCGGCGTCACCGGCGTCGTGGCCGCCGTGCGCCACGACGGCTGGCCGGACATGACGCTGCGCACGCTCGCGATGGTGTTCCTGTCGCTGCCGAGCTTCTGGCTCGGCACGCTGGCCATCGTGGTGCCGTCGATCTGGCTCGGGTGGAGCCCGAGCCTGCAGCTGGTGCCGTTCGCCGCGCGCCCGCTGGAGAGCCTCGTGCAGTTCCTGCTGCCGGCCGCGATCCTCGGCTCGCACCTGGGGGCGCCGATCATGCGGATGACTCGCGCGATGATGCTGGAGGTCTTCCGCCACGACTACGTCCGCACCGCGCGCGCCAAGGGGCTCGACCCGCGCCGGGTCGTGCTCAAGCACGTGCTCCGCAACGCGATCATCCCCTCGGTGACGATCCTCGGCGTGCAGACCTCGCAGGCCATCGCCGGCAGCGTCGTGATGGAGACGCTCTTCCAGCTGCCGGGCATGGGCAGCCTGCTGGTGGAGTCGGTCGCCCACCGCGACTTCCCGATGTTCCAGTCGCTGGTGCTGCTGCTGGCGCTGGTGGTGATGGCGGTCAACCTCCTCGTGGACGTGACGTACTTCGCGATCGATCCGCGCACGCGGGCGGAGGTCGCGTGACGCTGCTGCGCGATCTCGTCGTCAAGAAGCCCCTGGGCGCCGTCGCCGGCGCCCTCGTCCTGCTCCTGCTGCTGGTGGCGGTCTTCGCCGACCGCGTGGCGCCGCAGGGCTACAACGACACCTCGCTGCTGGACGCGCTGCAGCCGCCCGGCCGCGCGCACTGGTTCGGCACCGACGAGCTCGGGCGCGACGTGCTGAGCCGCGTCGTCTACGGCGCCCAGGTCTCGATGACGGTCGGCCTGGTGGCGACCGCGATCTCGACGCTGGTGGGCGGCGCCCTCGGCGTGGTCAGCGGCTATTTCGGCCGCCGCGTGGACCTGCTGCTGCAGCGGCTGGTGGACGCCTGGCTGGCGTTCCCCGGCCTCGTGATGGTGATCGTGATCCTCGTGTTGCTCGGGCCCGGTCTCGGCAGCGTGATCCTCGCGCTCGGCGTGAGCCAGGCGTTCCCCCAGTCGCGGATCGTGCGCGGCGCCACGCTGGTGGTGCGCGAGCACGCCTACATCGAGGCCAGCCGCGCCGGCGGCGCTTCGCACGGCCGCGTGCTGCTGCGCCACGTGCTGCCCAACATCGTGGCCCCGCTGATCGTCAGCGCCAGCACCTACGTGAGCTTCGTCATCCTGGTCGAGGCCGCCGTGAGCTTCCTGGGCTACGGGGTGCCGCCGCCGCGTCCGTCGTGGGGCGGCATGCTGAGCGCCACCGGCCGCAGCTACATGGTGCGCGCGCCCTGGCTGTCGGTGTTCCCGGGCCTGGCGCTCACGGTGGCCGTGTTCGCGTTCAACGTGCTGGGCGACGCGCTGCGCGACCTGCTCGACCCGCGGCTGCGGTGATAGAATCCGCGCGGACCGGGAGGGCGCCATGGAATACGTGATCGTCGACTTTCCGGGCCGGCGCGAGGTGCTGGTCGACGGCGTGTCCCAGGGTCACAACCAGGAGGTGGACGGTCGCGCGCGCATCCTGCGCGTGGAGGAAGGGCTGCACCGCTTCCGGCTGCGCGGCCCCGACGATTACATCCCGCTGTGGCAGACGGTGGACGTCGAGGACACGAACGTCAACGCGCCGCTGCACGTCGTCTTCACCAGGAAGGTCTGAGCGTGCCGCGTCCCCTGCTCCTGGCGGCGCTGGCGCTGGCGCTCGGCGCCTGCGCCAGCGCGCCGCCCAACGCGCCGCTGGCCCGCTACGACGCCGGCGCCGGCTACCGCTACGACAACCTCGCCGCCGACGGCAACGGCGACGACCTGTTCGTCATCCTCGCCTTCTCCGGCGGCGGCACCCGGGCGGCGGCGTTCGCGTTCGGCGTCATGGAGGGACTGCGCGATGCCGTCTATCACGCCGGCGGCGGCGAGCGCCGACTGCTGCAGGACGTGGACGTGATCTCCTCCGTCTCCGGCGGCAGCTTCACCGCCGCCTACTACGCGCTCTTCCCCGACACGTTCTTCGCGGCCTTCCCCGACGCGTTCCTCTATCGCGACATCCAGGGCGAGCTGATCGGCCGCGCGCTGCGGCCCTGGAACTGGCTCCGCCTGGGCGACCGCATCCGGCTCGCGCTCGAGCTCTACGACGAGACGATCTTCCAGGCCCGGACGTTCGCCGATCTCAAGCGCAAGCCCTTCCTGATCCTGAACGCCACGGACATGACGCTGGGCCGCCGTTTCGAGTTCACCCAGGAGCAGTTCGACCTGCTCTGCTCGGACGTCGGTACCACGCCGATCGCCGCCGGCGTGGCCGCCTCCTCCGCGTTCCCCGGGCTGCTGAGCCCGCTCACGCTGGAGAACTTCGCGGCCCGCGGCTGCGGCTTCACCCGGCCGGAGTGGCTGGACAGCGCGCTCGATCGCGAGCACAACCCGCTCGAGCGCTTCGCGCGCGCGCGCGACCTCTGGTCGTATCAGGACCCCGGCCAGCCGCGGCCCTACGTCCACCTGCTCGACGGCGGCCTGGCCGACAACATCGGCCTGCGCGGCCCCTCCGTCGCCCTGCGCAGCGGCACCGACGTGGAGTGGAGCGTGCTGCGCCGGATCAACGCCGGGACCGTGCAGCGCGTCGTCGTCGTCACCGCCAACGCGAAGACGAAGCCCCGCCACGACTGGGACGCCCACCCCGGCGCGCCGGGGCTGCTCAGCGTGCTCGGCTTCGTGGCCTCGGGGCCGATGGACAACTACTCGTTCGACACCGTCAACCTCGTGCGCGAGTTCTTCCGCGAGCAGACACAGGAGTACGACGCGTTCGAGAGCTGCCGGGCCACGCTGAAGGAGTCCTGCCCGTCCGCCGTCTCCGACACCGTGCTGACGCCCGTGGACTACCACGCCGTCGAGGTGTCGTTCGAGGGCGCCAGCCCGCGCGTGCAGCGCTGCCTGGAGGAGCTGCCGACGTCGTTCGCGCTCGACCGCGCGCAGGTGGACCTGCTGCGCCAGGCCGGCCGCGCCATCCTGCTGACCTCCCGCGACTTCGGCCGCGCCATGCGGGCGATCGATCCCGCCTGGCAGCCGCCCAGCACGGTCATCGAGCCCACGGTCGTCGACGCCGCCTGCCCGCCGCCGGCGGCAGGAGTGCCGCGATGAGACTCGTTCGCCACGGCCGCCCCGGAGCGGAGAAGCCCGGACTGATCGACGCCGAGGGCGCGCTGCGCGACCTCTCGCGCGTCGTGAAGGACATCACCCCCGACCTGCTCGCCGGCAGCGGCCTCAAGCGCCTGCGCGGCGTGAGAGTCGCGAAGCTGCCGATCGTGCGCGGGCGGCCGCGGCTGGGCCCGCCGCTCGCGGGGATCGGCAAGATGGTCTGCATCGGGCTGAACTACACCGACCATGCTGCCGAGGTCGGGATGGCGCTGCCCAAGGAGCCGACCGTGTTCATCAAGGCGCCCAGCGCGCTGTGCGGCCCCGACGACGCGATCGTGCGCCCGCGCGATGGCCTCAAGCTCGACTACGAGGTCGAGCTGGCCGCGGTCATCGGCCGCCCCGCCCGCCACGTCGAGGAGAGCAAGGCGCTCGCCCACGTGGCTGCCTACTGCATCGTCAACGACGTGTCCGAGCGCGCCTTCCAGATGGAGCACGGCGGCACCACGACCACGGGCAAGAGCGCCGACACGTTCGGGCCCACCGGCCCCTGGCTGGTCACCGCCGAGGAGATCGGCGACCCGCAGGCGCTCGAGCTGTGGACGACCGTCAACGGTGAGCGCCGCCAGCACGGCACCACCGCCAAGATGATCTTCCCCGTCGCCGCGCTCGTGGCCTAC
>DASSLH010000635.1:0-2418 GCA_035689625.1 Candidatus Methylomirabilota bacterium
CGTCCCGGGGGGCCAGGCGTGTCTCGCTCTCCTGCGCGACCACGACCTGCTCGCGCGCGGAGATCTCGCCGAGCGCCCCGGCGACGGGACAGCGATGACCACCGGCGCCCACGACGACGGGCGCGGTGAAGTCGCCGCGCTCGGTGGCGACGTGGACGGCGTCCCGCGTGAAGCTCACGGCGGTCACGCGCAGGCCCTGGCGCACGTCGGCGCCGGCGGCGGCCGCGCGCTCGAGCAGGTGGTGATCGAACTCTCGACGCAGGATGCCGTAGCTGGCCGGCCGCGCCCAGCGCGTCTCGTGGCGGGCGCCGGCGAAGGCCAGGCGGCAGGCGGTGAAGGGCTGGATCGTGAGCGGGTACTTGTCGGGATCGATCTCGGCGTCGGCGAGCGCGGCCGGCGTGACCCAGCCCGCGCAGACCTTCACGCGCGGGAACACCGCGGCGTCGAGCAGCAGCACCTGGGCGCCCGCCCCCGCGAGCCGCCAGGCGACGGTGCTGCCGCCGGGGCCGCCGCCGACGACGATGACGTCGGGGCTCACGCGCCGCGTCCCGGCCGCAGCGCGGCCGAGCCCATCGACAGCAGCAGGCGCAGCCGTCCGGCCAGCGGCAGGTGCAGGTGCTCCAGCGCGTCGGCCACGTGCATGGCGGCGAACAGGTCGCCGTCGATGTCGAGGGCGCCGCTCACGTAGGCCTCGCCGAAGGCCAGCGGCGTGGGATCGCGCATGAGGCGCAGGAACGTGGCGCGGGCATGGATGACGACGGTGAACGCGGGCGGGCCGGCGCCGAACGGCACGGTCGTCCCGTCCCAGAGGCGGAACGCGAAATCGGCCGGCACGGCGGCGAAGACCTGCCGAAGGACCTGGGCTTCGGCGTGAGGAGCCATGGGGGAGCCGCGCGTCCATTGTGGGCGCCTGCGCGGGGGTGTCAAGGCCTCGGGGTACGATGAAGGCCAGGAGGTGCTTCGATGCTGGCCCGCGCTCTGATCCTCGCCGTCCTCGTCCTCGCCGGGTGCTCGCACGCCACGCTGCCCTACCGGCCGGACCCGCAGCCGCACGGGGGCCGCGTCTCCGCCGACTACCGCATCGCCGGCGACCGCCTGCGCGTCGAGCTCGACACCTCCGGCCATCGGCTGGAGCAGGCGTGGATCGTGAAGCCGGACGGCACGTCGGTGGCGGCGCAGTCGGTGGACATGCCGCCCCTGGTCACCACCCCGGGGCCCAGCATCAGCATCGGCGTCGGCGGCGCCTCCTATGGACGCGGGATCGGCGTGGGCAGCGGCGTGGGCGTCGGCGTGCCGGTCGGCAGCGGCTCCACGCGGGTGGAGGGCAACACGGGCGTGTGGTTCCCGCTGGCGGAGGCCGGGCCGGCGCCGTGGCGGCTCTACGTCAAGTGCGCCGGCGTGGACGCGACGACGTTCGACATAGGATATCCTGCGCGCTGATGGCAGAGCCTGGCTGGGACGTCATCGTCGTCGGCGCCGGCAACGCCGCGCTCGCCGCCGCGGTCGCCGCGCGCGAGGCGGGCGCCGCGCGCGTGCTGGCGCTGGAGAAGGCGCCGCCGACGCTGCGCGGCGGCAATACGCACTACAGCGGCGGCCTGCTGCGCATCGCGTTCGACCGTGCCGAGGACCTGCGCGCGCTGGTGCCCGACGCCGAGCGCGAGGTGCCCGGCTTCTTCGCCGGCGTCGAGCCGTACCCGCATCGCCTCTTCATGGCCGATCTGCTGCGCGTCACCGACGGCCGCACGGATCCCGAGCTGGCCGAGCTGCTGATCAGCCGCTCCTATGACACCGTCGGCTGGATGGCGCGGCAGGGGATCGAGATGGAGCCGGCCGTCTCGCTCTCTGCCGTGCGCGTGGGCAACACGATCAGGTGGTCGCCGGGCGCCGTCGTGCGCGCCCGGCACGAGGGCGTCGGCCTCTCGGCGATGTGGTTCCGCGCGGCGGACAAGCGCGGCGTGCAGGTCCGCTACGACACCGCGGCGGTGCGGCTGCTGCAGGGCGGCGACGGGCGCGTGACCGGCGTCGCCGTGCGCGGGCCCGACGGCTTCGCCGAGCTCACGGCGAGGGCGGTCGTGCTCGGCTGCGGCGGCTTCGAGGCCAACCCGGAGTGGCGCGCCCGCTACCTGGGGCGGCCGTGGGATCACGCCAAGGTGCGCGGCACGCGCTACAACACGGGCGACGGCCTGCGCATGGCGCTGGAGATCGGCGCGCTGCCGCACGGGCAGTGGACCGGCTGCCACTCGACGCCGATCGACGCCGGCGCGCCGCCGCACGGCGACCGCAAGCTGACCGACAAGACCAATCGCCTCTCCTACCCGTACGGCGTGCTCGTCAACACGCGCGGGCTGCGGTTCTTCGACGAGGGCGAGGACTTCCAGTTCTACACGTACGCCAAGCTGGGCGGGATCATCCTCAACG
>DASSLH010000636.1:0-12794 GCA_035689625.1 Candidatus Methylomirabilota bacterium
CCGCCTGGCCAGGCGCGGGCTCTACCGCAACGCGGAGTCCGATCTGCGCACCGCGCTCGAGTACGAGACGTTCGCGCAGAACGCCTGCTTCGAGACCGAGGACGCGCGCGAGGGCATCCGCGCCTTCGTGGACAAGCGCGCGCCCGTGTTCCGCGGCCGCTGACGTGCGCGTCGCCACCTGGCGCGGCGGTCCGCGCTTCACCGTGGACGAGGCGCCCGAGCCCGTGGCGGGGCCCGGCCAGGTCGTGGTGGAGGTGCGCGCGGCCGGCATCTGCGGCACCGACATCCACGCCACCCAGGGGCTGTTCCCGTGGACGCCGCCGCTGGTGCTGGGCCACGAGTATGCCGGCGTCGTGCGCGCCGTCGGCCGCGGCGTCGGCCGGCGCCTCGTCGGCCGCGCCGTCGCCTGCGAGCCCTCCTGGGGCTGCGGCGCCTGCCCCGAGTGCGAGGCCGGGCGGATCAGCCAGTGCGCGCGCGCCGTGCGCGCGGGCGGCTTCGCCGAGCGCGTGGCGCTGCCGCTGCCCTGCGTGCATCCGCTGCCGGCACGCCTCGATCCCGTCACGGCGGCGCTCACCGAGCCGGCCGCTTGCTGCCTGTCGGGGCTGGAGATGTTCCGCATGCCGCCGCAAGCCAGCGTGGTCGTCATCGGCGGCGGCATCATGGGGCTGCTGACGCTGGCGCTCGCCAGGCGCCGGGGCGCGCGCCACCTGGTGCTCTCCGACCCGCTCGCCGAGCGCCGCGCCATCGCGCGCCGGCTGGGCGCCGGCGTGGTGATCGATCCCACGCAGGAGAGCCTGCGCGAGCGGATCATGAAGCTCACCGAGGGTCGCGGCGCCGACGTCGTCTGCGAGGCGGTCGGCAAGCCCGACCTCGTCGCCGAGGCCCTGACGCTGGTGAGGCTCGGCGGCGTGCTGCAGCTGGTCGGCGTGAGCCCCAAGGCCGCGCGGCTGCCGCTCGACCTCTTCGACGTGCACTTCCGCGAGATCCGCATCCACGGCGCCTACGGCCGCGGCACCGCCTTCGGCCGCGCGCTCAAGCTGCTGCCGCGCCTGAACGTGCGCCGCCTGGTGACCGCGACGTTCCCGCTGGACAAGATCGAGGAAGCGTTCGCCCACGCCGCCGCCGGCCGCGGCGCCAAGACCGTGATCACCCCGGCGGCGAGGTCCTAGCGCAGGCTGATCGTGGGCACCACCGACATTCCCGGCACCAGCAGGTGCTGGGCGTTCTCGCCGCGCTCGAGCACGAGCTTGACGGGGATGCGCTGCACGACCTTGACGTAGTTGCCGGTGGCGTTCTCGGGCGGCAGCAGCGAGAAGACGGCGCCGGAGCCGCCCTGCACCGAGTCCACGTGCGCCTTGTAGACGACGCCGGGATGCGTGTCCACCTCGACCGTCGCCTTCTGCCCGGGCTTGATGCCGGTCAGCTGCGTCTCCTTGAAGTTCGCCACCACCCAGACGTCGTCCAGGTCCACCACGGCCAGCAGCGGCCCGCCCGGGGCGACGACCTGGCCGACCTCGACGGTCTTGCGGGTGACGCGGCCGGTGATCGGCGCCCGGATCGTCGTGTAGTCCAGGTTCAGCTGCGCCTGCTTGGCGTTGGCCAGCGCGACCTGCAGCTTGCCGCGCGCCGTCTCCAGCTCGGCCTCGCGCAGGCGGACCTGCTGGCGCTGCGAGCGCGCGTTGGCCACCTGCGCGCGCGACTGCACGACGCGCTGGCGGGCCTGGGCCACCGCCGACGCCTGCGAGGCGACGGCCGCCCCCGCCTGCCGCGCGTCGTCCTGCGCCTGGCGCAGCCGGTGGCCGGCCATGTCGAGCATGGCGGCGGCGTTCTTGAACGCGGCGTCGGCGTGGTCGAGGTCCTGCCGCGCGACCAGCTCCTTGCGGTAGAGCTCGACAGCGCGATCGCGATCGAGCTTGGCCCGCTCGAAGTCGGACTCGGCCGCCTGCTGGGCGGAGCGGGCGGCCTCGACGGCGGCCTGCTTGGCCGCCAGGTCGTTGCGCTTCTGTTCGAGGTCGTGCTGCGAGCCCTCCTGCGCGTGGCCGACGGCGGCCAGCGAGGCGTCCGCCTCCTGCAGCAGGCTGCGCGTGGACTCGTCGGTCAGGGGCACGCTGGCCGTCGCGTTCTGCAGCTCGCCGCGGGCGGCCTCGACGGCGGCCTGGGCCTGGCTCAGCGCGACCTCGTAGTCGCGGCTGTCCAGGCGCACGAGCACGTCGCCCGCCTTCACGTCCTGGTTGTCGTTGACGAGCACGGCCTGCACGGTGCCGGTCACCCGCGCGCTCACCGGCGCGATGTGGCCGGCGATGAACGCGTCGTCGGTGGAGACGTGGACGGTGCTCCAGTGCCACCAGTACACGCCGTAGGCCAGCGCGGCCAGGACCGCGACGACGCCGAGGCCGGCGGCCATGACGCGCTTGCGGGGCAGCCGCTGGCGCTGGCGCCCGCGCCAGGCGCGCAGCTCGCCCACCCAGTGCGCGCCGTTGCCCTCGCTGACCTGCGCCTCGCGCTCGACGGTCGGGTCGCTCACCGGCGGCTCCCGTTACGCACCACGCCGTGCAGCAGCAGCTCGGCCAGCGCCTCGCCCTCGGCGACCAGGTCCAGCGACTTCTCGCGCAGCCAGCGGCGCACGACGGCGTGGATCATGCCGGCCAGCGTCACCGCCAGGCGGCGCGGCGGTCCCCCCACGAACACGCCATCGCGGGCGCCGCGGCGGAAGACCGACTCCAGCAGTCTCAGGTACTCCTCGTACTTGTCGTCGATGCGCTCGCCGAAGCGCTGGCGCACGGTGAACTCGTAGCCCGTCCAGCCCGACAGGTAGAAACGCAGGACGTCGGCGTTCTGCAGCGAGAACGCCAGCTGGGTGCGGACCACCCGCCGCAGCTGGGCCGGCGCGTCGCCGGCCTCGGCGGCGGCCTGGCGCACGCGCTCGATGAGCTGGTCGATGTAGTCCTCCAGCAGGCTGCACAGCATGGCTTCCTTGGAGGGGAAGATCTGGTACAGCGTGCCGAGGGCGACCTCGGAGGCGCTGGCGACCTCGACCATCGTCGTGCGCTGGTAGCCCTTGCGGGCGAACAGGCGCCGGGTGGTCTCCAGCACCTCGGCCCGCCGCACGGCGCGCTCGCGGGCCCGGCGACCGGTGGGGGCGATCCGTCGTCCGTTTGTACTCACGTTTCACATATTATAATAGCGTTTCAGACGCGCTCAAGCGGGAGGTCCGGGTGGACGGCAGTCTGGAGTGGCGGCCCCGCCACAGTCCGTGGCTCATCGCGTTCGCGGTCATGCTGGGCACGTTCATGGAGGTGCTCGACACCTCGGTGGCCAACGTGGCCCTGCCCCACATCGCCGGCACCCTCTCGGCCACGCCCGAGGAGGCGACGTGGGTCCTCACCAGCTACCTGGTGTCGAACGCGATCATCCTGCCCACCACCGCCTGGCTCAGCTCCGTGTTCGGCCGCAAGCGGTTCCTGCTGACCTGCATCGCGATCTTCACGCTGTCCTCGGCCGCCTGCGGCGCCGCCACCAGCCTCGGCATCCTCATCGTGGCGCGCGTGCTGCAGGGCGTGGGCGGCGGCGCCCTGCAGCCGATCGCCCAGGCGATCCTGATGGAGAGCTTCCCGCCGGCCAAGCGCGGCGTGGCCATGGCGACGTTCTCGATGGGCATCATCGTGGCGCCGATCCTCGGCCCCACGCTGGGCGGCTGGATCACCGACGAGTACTCGTGGCGGTGGGTCTTCTACATCAACCTGCCGATCGGCCTGCTGGCGCTGCTGCTGGTGCTGTCCTTCATCGAGGACCCGCCCTACCTGGAGCGCTCGCGGCTGCGCCGCATGGACTACCTGGGCTTCGCGTTCATGTCGCTCGGGCTGGGCGCGCTGCAGATCATGCTCGACAAGGGCCAGGAGGACGACTGGTTCTCGTCGCCGCGCATCCGCGCGCTGGCGATCGTCTCCGTCGTGGCCATGGTCGCCTTCGTCATCCGCGAGCTGCTGACCGACGAGCCGGTGGTCAACTTCTCGGTGCTGCGCGAGCGCAACTTCGCCGTCGGCACCGTGCTCGTCACCATGCTCGGCGTCGTCCTCTACGGCACCACCGCGATGCTGCCGCTGTTCTTACAGACGCTGCTCGGCTACTCGGCGCTCGACAGTGGCCTGGCGGTGAGCCCGCGGGGGATCGGCGCCATGTTCTCGGCGTTCATGGTCGGCCGGCTCATCGGCGTCGTGGACAGCCGCGTGCTGCTCGGGCTGGGGTTCGGCGCGCTGGCCTTCTCCGGCTGGATGTACAGCCACCTGACGCTCGACATCGCCATGAGCAACGTGGTCGTCGCCAGCCTCATCAACGGCGCCGCCACCGGCCTCATCTTCGTGCCGCTGTCCACGACCGCGCTGGGCCTGGTGCCGCGCGAGCGCATGGGCAACGCGACCAGCATCTACAATCTCATGCGCAACATCGGCGCCGGCGTGGGCATCTCGATGATGACGACGTTCCTGGCCCGCCGCGCCCAGGTCCACCAGGTGACGCTGGCCTCGCACGTCACGCCCTACGACCCGGCCGTGCAGGCCTGGCTGCGCAGCGCCCAGACCGCGCTGGGCGCCCACGGCAATCCGTTCACGGCGCCGGCGCAGGCGCTCGGCGTGCTCTACGCCGCCCTCGTGCGGCAGGCCACGCTGCTGGCGTTCCTCGACAACTTCCGGCTGATCACGCTGGCCGCGCTCGTCTGCCTGCCGCTGCTCGTGCTCTTCCGCCGCACGCGCGCGCGCCCGGCCGCCGGCGCGCACTGACATGACCGCGCTGGTCCTCAGCGTCGCCGGCACCGCGCTGCTGGCCGGCGCGCTCCTGGCGTACGTGGCCGGCTGGGCGCGGCTGCGCGCTCTCGGCCATGCCCGGCCAACGTGGCGGCTCGCGGCGTATGGCCTCGGCATCGTGACAATCTTCACCGCGCTGGTCGCGCTCCACGCGGCGGCCGACGCGCGGTTCTCGATGCACATGGCCCAGCACCTGCTGCTCATCATGGTCGGCGCGCCGCTGCTGGCGCTGGGCGATCCGCTGCCGCTCGTGCTGTGGGGACTGCCGCGTCGCGCGCGCCGGGCCCTGGCGGCCACGCTGCGGCCGGGCGCCGCCCTGCGCCGGGCGCTCGCCGCGCTGACGTGGTGGCCCCTGGCCGGCGGCCTTTACGTGCTGACCGTGTGGGCGTGGCACGTGCCGGCGCTCTACGACGCGGCCGCCGAGCACGAGGCGCTGCACGTGCTGGAGCACCTGACCTTCCTGGCCACCGGGCTGCTCTTCTGGTGGCCGATCCTGGAGCCGGCGCCGCGGCTGCGCCCGCGCCCGCACCCCGGCGTGCAGATCGTCTACCTGGTCGCCGCGACCGCGCAGAACACCCTGCTCGGCATGATCCTCAGCGTCCCCGATCGCGCGTTCTATCCGTACTACGTGCGCCAGGCCGCCGCGCGCGGCCTCGACGCCGTCGGCGATCAGTCGTTCGGCGGCGGCCTCATGTGGAGCATGGGCCACATGTACCTGCTGCCGATCTTCTGGATCCTCTGGGAGATCTCGCGCCAGGGCGAGCGCGAGGAGGCCGACTCTAGGCGGCCCGGCTGAGCAGCTCGCGCTCCAGCGCCAGCACCTCGGCCACGACCTCCGCCGGCGTGCGAAAGGTCCCGTAGGGATCGGGGAACACGACGGCGGGATCGTCCGCCCGCGCGCGCGCGGCGTCCAGCCGCGGGCCCAGGCGGGCGTCGGCCTCCACGTAGCGGGCGACGGGATCCTCGGGCAGGGCCTCGGCGAACGCCGACGCGTAGAGGATCTCGGAGCGGGCGACGTGGTGCAGGACGCGCCGCAGCGTCCAGCCGCCGTCGGGCGGCTCCCAGTCGAGCTCGTCGCGGCTGAGCCGCGCCGCGCGGTCGGCGAGCAGCCGCACCGCCTGGTCGACACGCCAGAGCCAGGCGTCGAGGTCCGTCGCGGTCAGCGGCAGCCGGTCCTCCGGCAGGGTCACCGTCGAGGGCGCCCAGCCGTCGGTCGGCGTCGGCACCACGCCATCCCGGCGCCAGCGCATCCACTGCTCGATCTGGTTGAGATGGTCGAGCGCGTGGTCGTGCACGCGCCGCAGCGGCTTGCGCGGCGTGTAGGTGTAGGACTCCACCGCCGTGTAGTCGATGGGCTTGCGGCGGGCGGGATCGGCCGGCTGCGTGAGGCGATCGAAGAGCTGGCCGGTCATCGGCGAGCGCACCTCGACGCCGGCCGGCGGCTCGAGCAGGCGCTGCAGGTGCCGCCGTCCCCGCTCGTGCGTGCGCTCGACGTGCGCCGCCGGCTCGACGGGCGCCGGATCGAGCGTCCAGCCCGCCACCACCCGGCCGGCGGCGGCGTGGGCGAGGATCGCCGCGCCGTGCCGCCCACGGGCGGCCGCCAGCACCGCGTCTCGCGACGTGTCGAGCGACCGCGCCCCCGCCGTGCCCATCGTGATCCCCCCGCCTCAGCGGGCGTACTTGTACGCCTTGGCCTCGGCCGCGATCTTCCCCGGATCGAACTTGTTGATGTCGTCGATGAGCTCGTTCGTGATCAGGTCGTGGACGTCCACCTTCTGCTTGATCACGCCCCACTTGAGCAGGAAGGCGGCGTAGTCCGCGTAGTTCTTCTCCGAGTTCTCGCCCCAGCGCTTGACGCCGGCCGGCTCCAGCAGCAGGTGCGGCATGCGCGCCTCGAACACCTTGACGTCGTCGCGGACCGCCGTCGCCTCGTCCTTGCCGGTCGGCTTCGTCTGCGGGTACAGCTCGTAGACGATCCGCACCGCGGCCTCCGGATTGTGGATGGCGAAGATCGTGCCCTTGGCGTAGGCGCGGCCGAGGCCGACCAGGTCCTTGCGGCGGCTCTTGATCGTCTCCTCCAGCGCCAGGAAGCCGTTGGCCGGCTGCTTCTCGACGTCCTTGCGGTCCAGGTAACGCACCTTGATGCCGGCGTTCTCGATGAGCGCGTACTGGGTGTCGAACTGGCTGAGCGCGTCCACCTGCTTGTTGCGGATCATGGCGGCCGGCTGGGCGCCCTCGCCGGCCACGACGATGTTGATGTCGGTGTCGGGGTTGAGGCCGGCCGCGGCGACCTGGGCGCGGGCGACGATGACGCCGGCCGAGGCCATGTTCGTGACGCCGATCGTCTTGCCCTTGAGATCGGTGAAGCTCTTGATGGGGCTGTCCACCGGCACCGCGATGCCGTAGCCGCTCGTCTGGTAGGCGGTGTAGAAGATCTTCGCCTTCACGCCCTGCGGCCGCACGATGGCCAGCGGCTCCATGCTCGGCAGCGTCACCGGCATGTCGCGCGTCGCCACCGACTTCGTGCAGTCGGTCGAGCCCGGCAGCGGCACCACCTCGACGTCGAGGCCTTCCTGCTTGAACCAGCCCAGCTTGGCGGCGACCGCGAAGGCGGCGCCGACGCCGGTGCTGAGCGTGCGGGCGCAGGTGCCCACGCGCAGCGGCGTCTGGGCGAGCGCCGCCAGCGGCGAGCCGAGCGCCAGGAGCAGTGCGAGCGCGACGATCCGGATCATTGAACGAGCCCTCCCTGGATGGTGGGCTATTCTACCGCCAGCGCTTCGAAAGGAGACCCCGATGGCGTACCGCATCAACCACATCCACCTGAAGGCCCCCGATCCGCGCAAGACCGCCGAGTGGTACTCGAGGGCGTTCGCCTTCAAGATCGTGAGCGACGAGACGCGCGTGTTCGGCGATCGCTTCATCCGCTGCCAGAGCGAGGACGGCGGCATGATGGTCAACATCTCGGGTGCCCGCACCAGCGAGCGCCTCGGCCCCGGCGACGCCAGCCCGCATCACGGCCTCGAGCACTTCGGCTTCGACTCCGAGGACATCGAGGCCGACATCCGGCGGCTCGAGGCGCTCGGCGCCACGCTGCTGGAAGGGCCCATCCAGAATCCCAACGGCCCGCGCATCGCGTTCCTGCGCGCGCCCGACGACTGCCGCGTCGAGCTCGTCGAGCGCCGCACGATCGCCGGCGGCAGCGGCTGCGGCTGCTAGCGGCTACCTCGCCGCCAGCAGCTTGCCGCGCAGCGCGTCCACCTGCTCGTGGAAGGGGCGGCCGCCACCGGCCGTCATCGGCGTCTGCTCGGCCAGCGTCGTGTGCAGCTCGACCAGGATGGGGCCCTCGGCGGTGAGCAGCTCGGGCAGGCGGCGCTTGAGCTCGTCCAGCGTGTGGATGGCCAGCGCGGCGCGGTAGCCGGCGCCGCGCGCCATCGTCACGAAGTCCACCGTGAGGCCGCCGGGGATCTCCTGCGAGCCCGACGTGTGGTACACGCCGTTCTTGAACAGGAAGTGCACCAGGTTGCGCGGGCGGGCGCCGGCGACCGTGGCCAGCGAGCCCAGCTGCATCAGCAGCGAGCCGTCGCCGTCGAAGACCAGCACGCGCCGCTCGGGGCGCGCCAGCGCCAGGCCCAAGCCCAGCGACGAGGCGCCGCCCATGAATCCCACGCAGCCGACCGACAGATCGTCGGGCGCGATCGTGCGCCAGGCGGGTCCGGTCGTCATGGTCGGCACGCAGATGGCGGTGCCGCGGGCGGCGTTGATGGCGCGCAGCGCGTCCTCCGGCTTGATCGCCATCAGCTGGTCTCCAGGCCGACGAGCACCGCGGCCGGGCCGCGGCGCTGCCGGCTCAGCCGGTAGTACTCGGGGATGAGGTGCACGTCGTTGGGGCCCTCCAGCCGCGCGTGCGGCACCCCGAAGGTGTCGAGCAGCGGCTCGCAGTAGCGCACCATCGAGTGGCGCGACTCCCGCGGGGCCTTGTCCTTCTCGCGCTGCAGCAGGCCGATCATGTAGAAGACCGGCACCTTGCCGTCCATCGCCACGCCGCGCAGCGTGTTGACCGAGGCGTAGAGCCCGGCGTGCTGGATCATGAGCGCGACCGGCTCGCCGCCCACGTAGAGGCCGGCGGCGATCGTGCACGCCTCGTCCTCGGTGGCGCACGTCAGCACGCGCAGCGCCTGCTCCTTGTCGAGCGCGGCCAGCACCGTCTTCTGGTGGGTGTCGGGCACGCTGAGGATCCAGCCGAGGTGCTCGTGCGGCGAGGCACCCCAGCCCTCGGCGGCGCGGGCGGCGCGCGCCTCGCGGAACGTGTCCTTGAGCGTGTCGATGATCAGCGTGGCGGGGATCGATTCGGGCATCCGGGCCTCCCGGCGGCGAAGTTCGCCTATCCTACCGCCGGCGGCCGAGATGCGCCACGATCCGGCACAGCTCCCAGGGATCGACGGGCTTGCGCAGGTGCGTGGCGAAGCCGGCGGCGGCGAATCGGCCGGTGCCCTCCGCCTGGCCGGTGACGGCGACCGCGGGGATGGCGGCCGTGCGGCCGCCGGCGGCGCGCAGCTGCTGGAGCAGCCAGAAGCCGTCGTGCTCGGGCATGACGATGTCGGCCACCAGGACGTCGGGGACGATGTGCTGGCACAGGAGCAGCGCCTGCTTGGCATCGGGTGCCACCGAGACCAGCCCGCCGGCATATTCCAGGATTGTCCGGAAGAGGTCACGCGCGTCGGCGTTGTCTTCTACGACGAGGACGTGCAGGCCGACCAGCAAGTCATTGGGAAATTCCGGCTCGCGGCGGCCCATCGCCGGGCGACGCGTGCAAGACCATTGCCGTCGTCGGCCGGCGGCCGGCTCAGCAGTCGGTGACCTCGGCGACGAGGCGGCAGAGCGCCCAGGCGTCCACGGGCTCCACGACGTAGGCGTCCACGCCGTTCAGGCGCGCCGTGTCGGCCAGCGCGCCGGGACCGACGGCGACGGCCGGCATCTTCCCGCCGTGCTCCAGCCGCCGCGAGCGCACGAAGCGCACGAGCGCCCACGCCTCGTCGGCGGGCGCGCCGACGGCCAGCACCATCACGCTCGGCGTCACCTCGCGCAGGACCGCGTGCGCGACCTCGACGCCGTCGGCGTCGCGTACCAGCGCGCCGCAGTACTGCAGCACCTCGTGCAGCAGCTGGCGCCGCGTGGCATTGTCGTCCACGATCAGCACGTACACGCCCCGCAGCGAGTCGGCGAACTCGTGACGGCCCATGCGGTTCTTTCGAGCAAGGCCGAGGCCAGCGGACCAGCACGTAAAGTGCACAAATTTCCCTGTACGGTCAGCTGGTCCGACGGTCCGAGCGACGCGCAACCATGCGCCACAGCAACACGCCGTGCGCGAGGGCCTGGGTCGCCAGCGCCAGCGCGAACGCCGCCCCCGGCCCCAGCGGCGCCATCGCCAGCGCCACCACCAGGCAGAAGAGCGCGAAGCCCCACATCGCGGGGAAGAAGCCGCGCAGCAGGCCGATCGCGAGCGCCGGTCCCTGCTGCGCCTGCGCGAACGCGAGCACGACACTCAGCGCGATCGGAAACGGCGTGAGCGCGCCGCTCAGCGCTGGCCCAAGGCGCTCGGCGACGTGCGTCACCGTGAGCACGACGGCGAGCGTGCCCAGCATGCGCAGCGGCAGATCCCACGCCGGCGAGGCCGCCGGCGGCGGGTGCGGATGCTCGGGCGGCAGCAGCCGCAGCGCCAGCGCGAACGCCAGCAGGGCGACGGCCAGCGCCGTCAGCGGCGTCCAGCGCACCGGGTGCGCCAGCGCGGTGGCCACGCCGAACGCGGCCCAGCCCGCCAGCAGCGTCAGCGGCCAGCGGTGGCGCAGCGCGACCCGGCCGTAGACGACGCCGAAGGCGGCGACCGACACGAGGCCGACCAGCGTGGCCAGCGCCGCCCGCGCGGCGAAGACGTGGCCCTGCTCCATCGCGAGGAAGAACAGCGTGGGGCCGGCGACCAGCGGCAGCGCCGTCAGCCAGCCGCCGATGCGTGGCCCCCAGCGCCGCGCGCCCAGCGTCGCGCCCGCCACCAGCGCGGGCACGAGCACGAGCTTCAGGACGAGCAGCACGGGAGATCGAGGAGCGTCACGGCTTCGCCGCGACGCGACGAGCATTGGGGGTTGGGGGCCATGTCGGGGCCCCCACCGCGGTCAGATCACGCGCGTTCGAGGATGTGCAGGCCGCGGTTGCGGTCGATGACGTAGAGCAGACCGCGGTTGTCGAAGCAGACGTCGTTGGCGCAGACGCGCTCCTGGCCGGGCGGTGGATCCGGCAGGAAGTGGCCGACCTCGCGCGGGGTATGCGGCCTGGCGATGTCCACCAGACGCAGGCCGTAGGCGAACCACGCCACCGGGATCTCCGTCGAGCGCACCTCCTCGCTCGGCTGGTGGCAGCCCGTGTACTGCGGCTGCGGCGAGCCATCGACGCCCTCGACCTGGAAGGACGCGAACGGCACCGGCCGCCGCTCGTCGGTGATGTCCACCAGCCACAGGAACGATGGCGGCCCCGGCTGCAGCTTGGCGACGTCCTCGTCGGCGACGAGCAGCACGCGCCGGCCCTGCAGCGGGAACGGCACCGGCAGCGCGGTGTGCGTCGGCGTGATGAACGGCGGACTCCAGTCCAGGCCCGCGACGTGCCGCGGCTTGGCCATGTCCTCGATGTCGAGGATGACGAAGCCGCCGTGCCAGTAGGAGACGTAGAGCCGGTTGCCGAGACGGATGGGATGGTGGCAGCGGTGGTGACGGCCCTTCCACGCCGGCGTCTCACCGCCGGCCGTCCACTGCCCCGGCATCCACCAGCGCCCGACCTCCTGCGGCCGGGCGGGGTCGGCGAGGTCCAGGATCATCACGATGTTGCCGACGTAGCCGTCCATCTCCGGCGAGATGTAGGCGTAGCGGCCGTCGAACGTGAACCGGTGCACGCCGCTGCCACCGCAGCGCCAGAACGTGATCTCGCGCGGCTTGCCGGGCGCCGAGACGTCGTAGATCCCGAGCCCGCCGCCGCCGGGGCCGGCGGCGTCCGCGGGCTGGGCCTCGCGGTTGACGAGCATGAGGCCGTTGGCCGCGCGCACCTTGTGCGAGTGTGTGCCGGCCGGCACCTCGAGCGTGGCGAGCTGGCGCGGCGAGCGCGGATCGCCGACGTCCACGATCGTGGTGCCGTGAGGCGCCTTCATGTGCGCGATGAAGGCGTGCGAGCCGTCCACGACGACCTGGCCGCCGCCGGGACAGTCGAACCACGCGACCTGCCGGAGCCCGTGCGCGCTCGCCATGCGAATCCTCCGATGCAGCGTGAGTGCGGCCGGTATCATACCGTATGCTCGCCGCCTGGGGCCGCACGGCCCATCGCCACCGATGGCCGGTGCTGCTCCTCTCCCTCGTCCCCCTGCTGCCGGCCGCCTGGCTGCTGCGTCGCGAGCAGGCGCTGGAGGTCACCGTGCGCCCGCCCGACGTCGAGGCCGTGCGCGCGGTGGAGCTGCTGGACCGCGAGCTGCCCGGCCAGCCGCCGACGATCGGGTTCGTGTTCAGCGATCCCGCGCGCGTCGCGACCGAGCCGGCGTTCCGGGCCGCCGTCGAGCGGGCGCTGGCCCCGCTGCGCGCCGATTCGCGCGTGGCGCGCATCCGCACCGCCTGGGACAGCTCGCCCCCGGAGGCCGCGCGCATCTCCGGCGACGGCCACCACACGCACGTGACCGTCGAGCTGCGGGGCCGGGCGCCGGCGTTCGCCTCGATGACGTTCGGCGGCTTGCCGCCCGGGCTCTACGACGGCATCCGCGGCCAGGTCCGCTCGGACACGCTCGGCATCGCCACGGTGGGCGCGGCGGCGATGAACCACGACTTCACGGAGGTCACGCGCGCCGACCTGCGCCGCTCGGAGCTCGTCGTGCTGCCCCTGGTGCTGGCGCTGCTCCTGTTCGTCTTCGGCTCCGGCGTGGCGGCGGCGCTGCCGCTGCGGGTCGGCCTGCTCTCGGTGTCGGCGGGG